>NZ_AUEY01000027.1 GCF_000426225.1 Desulforegula conservatrix Mb1Pa | reverse complement strand
GGCCTTTACCGACGCCTGATGGTGACACTTGTGGCATTGGTACAGATCTCTTGATTTGAGCTCGCAAAATTTCGAACCGCCGCAATTCGGACAACTAAAACCATGCGGCCATCTAAGTCTGAATAATGAGTCTTGGCACTTATCTTCGGTCCCATATTCGGACAGGAATTCGTGAATACTCTTTCCTTTTTGAAATTGGATCATATTTTTTGCCATGCTACACCTCCATCATATCTGGATAATCTTTCACATGCCTTAAGATAAGCATGGCGGAGTAAAAATGGTAATCAAATAAAATAATGTAGTTATGCCTCAGGCGGTTCGCTTTTTGAAAAAAGCTCCGCAAAAACTTTATGATTATGTGCTTAAAAAAACAAAAGTTCTGTTCCCCTTTAAGTGAGGAGAAGGATATATACAATAACCTTTTGATATTCAAATCTAAAAAGCTGACTCCGGCGGGTCGCTTTTTGGAAAAAGCTCGGCAAAAACTTTCAATGATATAAATAATGGGCTGTTATCATAAAAAAAACATAAAGTTTTTGAGGGGTTTGGGTATCTTTTTGCAAAAAGATACCCAATAAAATAAACTTAAAACAATTTATTCTACATATTTCGACATTTAACCAGATCAAGTCGGCATGACGCCGACGCCTTTTTTGGACTTTTTACGACCTTGTCATAAATAATCCGCTCGAAAATTTAAAAATCCGGCTACTCGTCCTTTTTGTTGTCCAGTATCTTTTGGTGATCTTTTTTCTTGCTCTCAAAAAGTTTCTCTTTCATTCCGGCTGCTTCTTCAAAGCCAGGATCAAGATACATCTCAATTTTGCCTCCCTGGACGTTATTTATATATTTTTTCTTTCTGTCATAAATGGCTTTTGCATCCTTGGTATCCCTGAGAATATGCGGAGTGAGGAACACGAAAAGATTGGTTCTTTCATTGCCGCTTGCAAGGGTTTTAAAGAGCCAGCCAAGTCCGGGAATATCACCAAGACAAGGAACCTTGTATTCGGTCTCAGAAAAACTGTTGTCTATCAACCCCCCGATTACGACAGTATTCTTATCCTCAACTATTACATTGGTATCAATTGTTCTTTTAAAAGTTGTCGGAGTAGTTGCCATCGTGGAAGACTTGGAAAGTTCATCAAGCTTTGTGACTTCCTGATAGATCTTCATTTTCACCCTGCCGTCCTTACTTATCTGAGGCTCAATCTTTAAGGTTATACCAACGTTTTTGTATTCGTAGTTTGCATAGGGAAGATCACCCTGGGTTGTTACCTTGGTCTGGTAAGGAACGTTTTTCCCCACATGTATTTCAGAAACCTGATTATCAGTGCCAAGCACATGTGGAGCAGAAAGAATATTAACATCCCTGTCCTTTTTATAGGCCTGGATGATTGCTGCTATATTCGGAAACTTTACGCCGCCTATGCTTACAAATTCCTCGCTGAAAATACCAAGGGAAGTTCCCTGGGGCAGAACGCCTGTTTTCACGGTATTGGTCAGATTATTATACCCTGCTCCTCCGAAACCGCCGCCTATACCGACCTTGTTCCCGTCTATGGATGTTTCTCCCATGACCATCCATTCGGTTCCAAGCGAAAATTCCTTTTCTACGCTCACTTCCATGATCAGACATTCGATGAGAACCATTGCCCTCGGGATATCTAACTTTTTGATGATTTCTTCAAGAACCGCGTAATCCTGCCTGTCTGCCATTATAATCAGACTGTTTGTGGATTTGTCAGCAGTTATCTTAACATCTCTTGATATGGGAGAACCGCCTCCTGATGCTGAAGCCGAAGAATTTGTGGAGGGTCTGTTAAAAGTCTGCTCTTTTTTCTCTTCGCCGTCAGTTGGAGTTGCGCTTGAACCGAAGGATGAAGTTCCTGAAGAACTGCTGCCTGATGATGAAGGCATGAACTGGAGAACCCTTGCCATCTCTTCTGAAGAGGCATGTTCAAGATAATATACATGCACTTTTTCGTCGCCTCTTGGCACCTCCTTGTCAAGCATGCTTATGAGCTTCCTGATCCTCTTGGTCTCAATCTCACTTGCCATGACAATAACCGTATTAACCCTCTCGTCTGCCACAAAACGGGGAGAATATTCCCCAAGTTTTTTTATTTGTGGTTGATTAGCTGTTTTAGGATCCTTGAAAATATTATCAAGGGTCTTTACAAGCTTGCCGGCTTCAGCGTTTTGAAGCGGAATTATGCTAATCTCCTGGCCAACGTCAGGAACATCGACATTATTTATTATCTTGAGGATTCTCTGGATATTTGAAGAAACATCAGTAACGATCAAAGTTCCTGTGGGTGGGTACGAAATCATGCTGGCGCCACCTGAAACAAGGGAAGCCAGAACCCTTTTAAGCTCCTCGGGGTTTGCATATTTGAGAGGAATTATCTGGGTCACGACCTTGTCTTCAGGATTTTTCTGGGATGTCCCCACAAGGGTCTCGACATTCTTGGTCCTTGCTTCGTTCACAGGGATAATTTTCAGATAATCACCATAATCCACCGTGGTATAACCATTAACCTCAAGAACGGATTCAAAAACCTGGTAAGCCTCATCCTTGGTTACTGGCTGGGGAGAATGAACAGTTACAAAGCCTTTGACTTTCTCATCTATTATAAAATTTTTACCGGTATGTTCACTAATGTATTTAATAAAGACCCTTATATCCGCCTTATTGAAATCAAGCTTCAGCTGTCCTTTGCTTTCCTTTACTGAAGCCGTGCCAGGCCCCGAGCTTTTTTCAATCGGAGCCGGGGTTGGCTGAACTGCCTTTGCTTCATCATTCATGACAGCTTCGGGAGGCCCTGCCGCATCAGGGTCTTCATTCACAACAGCTTCAGGCGGAATGGACGGTTCTTCCTGTATTTGCTTCTCATCCGCAGAAAAAGAAGTTCTATCAAGGAAAACCGAAGATGAAATCAGGACTATTAAAAGAAAAAAACATGACTTTTTCATCAAAAAAGCAAAAGCTCCTCTTTTGCCTATATTCCCACCGCAGAATTTATACATTGGAATTCATCTCTTTCTTTAATATTTCAAGCATGGAAAAAATTTGCTGTATATTTGACAAAGTCGCAAAAATCCGATTCCCGTCATTCCGGAGGGGCCTGTCCCTGTTATAACCGGGAGCCGGAATCCAGAAGTATCTATTAATACTAAAGATGCCGGGTCACGTTCGTCATGACGCTTACTTTTTTATGTGCATTTTTGCGAGGACTACATATTTTTATTCACTCAGATTGTACACAAGCGACACTGGTGTATCGCCTCTTTTGACCTGCATTTCAATACGGCTCGATGTTTTAAGGGATTCATACATTCCCATGACATCCTCAAATGTTTTTATTTCTCTGCCATCAATGGAAAGAATGACATCTCCGCTCTGGAGCCCTGCTTTCTTGAAGATGGAATTGGGCTGCACGCTTGATACAGCTATTCCGTCCGGCTTCCCGTCCGTAATATGCGGCTTCACGCTTATCTGGCGCATCAGGTTGTTGACATCTCCCATGGCTGACTCGACTTCTTTCCGATCAATGGGGATTTCTTTTCCATCACCTAATCTGGGCGGCATATCCAGCCGAATACCCGGCCTTCCTGAAGCAGTATCTTTTGAAGGGCCAGGGCTTTTATCAATTTTTTCCATCTGAAGGATTTCATCTGCGCCATCAACGGTCAGAACAACCTTTTCCCTTAAGATCATCTTTACAACAGAATTATTTATTTTGTCTCCTGTCTTGTATAACTGCTGGCTCTTGGATGATGAATCCTCAATTATTGCGCATGAATCACCATCAGTGGAATGGACCGTTCCCCAAAGTTTCAGGTTCAGCCCGGTATCCTTAAGATTTGAAACGTCTATTTTTTTATCGGTATTAGACTTTGAAGCAGCCTTAAAAAAATTTCTCTTCCCTATCTCAGAGTATGAAGTCAATGAGTCCATTTTTTTGGGGGCCTTTACAGCGGTCTTTCCAGAAGCATTTCCAGCCTTACTGTTTTTTGGGGCTTGATCACCGTAAAAACGGCTTTCAAAAAGGCTGTAGAAAGACTGAACTGAAAAAAAAGCCATCAGTGTTATAAATATTATGTTCAGGCCTATTTTGATGAATCTTTGATTCATAGCTCGCATTTCTTCAGTTAAATGAATATTTCGGATTGTCGATCGTTCCGGTCACAACAATCTTTTTTTTGCTTCCTGATTTAAAAACAGCGTCAATCATCATGTTTGGGGTGGAATCGGGATTGCTTTCCTTCCGGTTGATATTCAAAGTCAGATTAAGTCCTGACTTGCCTATATTGTTTGATATATTTATTTTCCCGATAGCATCACCGGAAAAATCACCGGCTGTAAAAACACATTTTTTAATATCTGCCACACCACCTGCTATTACTCCATCCGTAACCAGAGTGGCAGGGCTTAAATCAAGCCCGGACAAAAATGGAACAGAAATTCCGCCACCGCCCACATTAATGGAAAATTCACCGTCAAAGCCTTTTTCTCCTGATTGCAGAAGAATATCTGAGTCAACAATTCCTTTGACATCATATCCCTTGAAAACAGACTTCGGCATCTTTGAAAGATCCAGTTTTTTAATACTTGCCTTAGCTGCTTCAAGACTCTTTAAATCCTTGAAACCCGCATCTATCGACAAATTTCCGCCAAAAGCCGTGACCTCCGAATGGATTTTTTTTGAAATACCGATGATGGAAAGAATGGAGGGTCTTATTCGGACAAGTTCGGCATTTATTTCATCCATGCCCTTTATCGAAAAAACAGGATTAAGAAGCTCGATTCCGGGAGGAAAACTAATCTTTATCTTTTCTGCCGAAAGTCCTGATCCGGGAAAAGTTTCGGAGAACTTCTGGGTTACAAAAGAAGATACGATCCTGTCAGGAAAAAACAAAACAAGAAAAAAAAGAACCGCTGCCAACGCATAAACAAGATAAGGCCAAATACGTTTAATTTTATAGAAAATCCCTGACATCTTTTTCCTAATTAGAGACTATGAGCATGTTTGTATTAAGGAAGGCTTTTTCGCCTGTTGATCTTGTTACCGTAATATTTTCTATGACTCCCTGCCCTGATGTTTCAATTTTATGGAGAAAGAGAACAAGCTGATTAGCATCAATGGACTGAAATCTTACATCCACCCTCGATTTTTTCTTTCCGGTCTGGGGATCACTTATTTCAGAAGGATTGATAGACGCAAGACTTTCCTTGAGCCCGGTCTCCCTTGCGGTTTTCTCAACAAAGGAGAAGATGGATTCTCCGGTAATTGGGGCTTGATTGCCCTTTACTGAAAGAGTCCGGTATTTTTCCTGAAGTTCCCTCATCTCTCTTACAATGCCTGACTTGGCTTTTATTGCCTTGGCGGTCTTTTCCCTGTGACTCAAAAATGGTGAAATTATGGCGACCCAGAAAATAAAAATCAAAAAAGCACCGGCAGCTGCCGAAACAGCATATTTTTCCCTTTTGGCAAGCCTTGTCCAGAAAGCAGTCATTAAGTCTGAAGCCCCCTTTTAAGATTAAGTTTAAAAACAACCTTGCCGGTCTTGCTGTCGGAATTGACAGAATCAACTTTCACATCTGAAAATAGTTTTGACTCTGAAAGTGCTTTTCTTGCTGTTTCAGCCAGATCAAAGGAAGTCGCCTCTCCATGCAGCTGAATTTCATCAGAGAGTATAGTAACAGACGTCACTGTGATATCTATGTCAGTTTTTATTTTCAGGGATATTTCCTTTAAAATATCAAGTATCAGCCCTTTATCAGAATCTGCGCCCTGATTTTGCATAAGTGACTTCACTTTTACGGACATCTGCTGGTAAGGATCAACTATTTTTCTTGTATCAGGAAACGTTTCCATGAAAATGCTCTTGGTCTCTGCATCAAGTCTGTTAAGGGTCTTAAAGGCCGAGTATTCAGACACTCCAAGATAAAAAAACGACGTAAAAAAAGTAAGACAGGCGACAATAAAAGTATCTGACCAGCTTTTTCTCAGGCTTTTTAAAACCCCTGCCTTGAAAAAACCGGATCTTGCAAAATTAAGCAGCCCTTTTCCTGATGAATAGATAGACACCGCAGACAAAATATTCAAATATGCGGGAGATTCGGAGCATATTTTCCTGCATGAAAGCCCCCGGACAGAAAATGCCTGTTCAAGCATTTCCGTCCATGAGGCATCAAGCCATACAGGGTCAGTCATCCCTGATACTGAATACACAAAATCAGAAACTTCAAATTCTGAATCATGGTAATCACAATAATATGTGACGGTTCTAAACGACTCTTCGGAAATGAATGAAGGAAGAGGCATGCCTCCCTTTTTAATTGCAACTGATCTTACAAAAACGACTTCCCCTGATTTGATTATTGAAATTATTATGGAATCTGGGGAAGCATCAGCATAAACAAGACTTTTAGCCGAATTGATGCCAAAACCGACACCAAAATAATCTGACACCCCGCAAGCAAAAGCCGCGGCTGATGCATACCCGGAAACAGTCAAAGCGACAATCTCCATGCCATATTTCTTGAATAAATCAGTAACAGCATCAAGAAATTCACCGTCAATGCAGCACGCAAGAACGGAAGATGAATCTTTTCCTGATCCGGAAAAAAGCCTTACAAAGGACGACTGCATATTCTCTGTCTGAAACGGAACAAGAGTCTCCATTTCAAGATCAATCACCTGACGGATCTTGCTTTCTGATGTAAATGGAAGCTCAACCAGTCTGAATGAGGCCATAAGGGGTGAGATGGATAGTATGACAGGTCTTGGAACATGCTTAACGTCTGATAAAAGGTCCGGAAGAGATTGCTCAAGAATCTCAATGGAAAAAGAATCAGCAAGATCCAGAAACCTGTCTTCAATTATCTCGACATGGTTTCTGTCCGCTTCAATGACAGCAAGCCCTATTCTCTGCCGTCCGATTTCAATACCTATATATTCAGAAGTCATTATTCAGTTAGCTCATAAAGAAAACTTAAAGCAAAAATTGTCAGATAAAAGGATCAAAAGCCATAATCATTGATTGTCTATCAAAAAATCAGAAAAAGGCATAGGCGTCATGCCGGAGTTGATCTGGCATCCAGCATTTTCAGCCACTTCTGGATTCCGGCCTGCGCCGGAATGACCGAAATCGGACTTTTTGCGGCCTTGTCAATTCTATATTCACTTTTTTAAAGATGTGGATCTGTGCCTGTTTTAAGACTCGTCATTCTTTGGTTTAGCGGCTCCGTGAATCCACAGTGGCATGTCATGGCTGAACCATCTTGACAGAACGCGGCATTCAATTGAGCCCTGCTTATCATTGTTTTTTACTCTCTGCACGATGACGCTCTCGCACAATCCCTGTCCGCCTTCCATTTCTGCTGCTGCGTCTATCCTGAAAAAATCGCTTGAAAGTGTTATCAATTCGGGCTTTATGGTCAGATCTTCACATCCAGGAACGCTCTTGTACCAGTTTGCTTTTTCAAGATCATTTACAAAGCTGCCTTCTATCTTGTCATTCCTGAAAGAGGCAATCTCGGCTGCAAGCCCTTCCTTGCCTTCAGGAAGAATTCCGGCTATCACGACCTGGGAAGCTGTATTTATATTTATTTTTCCGTCAAAGGTCAAACCCTCATTATTCTGCCCAGGGATACCGCAATGGACTGAAAAAATTTCGGACGGATCAGAAAGCCCTGATTTCGTCAATTTTTCCCTCCCAAGATTCTTTACGAGAAAGATCTCGTCAACATAGGCAAGTCTCCCGTTCTTACAGGGATAAGGATTCTCAAGAGATCTGTAGTATGCATCCTCAGCTCCTTCAGTCCCTGTTATGGCCTCGTCATCTCCTGAATCCAGCCAGTCTTTGAGTGGCTCGATAAAACTTTCCGGTCTTGTTGATTCCGGGGAATCAGGGTCACTTTTAATGGCAAGGTCAAGAAAATGAATCCAGAATGCCTGTTGGGTCTCGTTGAAATACCTTGCCTCCGGATAATTAACAAGGGCGTTTACCTGAATCTTTGCCTTTTCATCCGAAATTCTGAGTCTTACCCTGCCCTTTTCAAAAGCCAGAGCCTGGGTCACGCCTTCAAGAAATTCCGGGTTTGCCCAATCCTCCTGAAGAGTGTCAATATTCGAATCCTTTCTGTCCTTGATAAGCAGAGCCATGGCAGCACTGATACCCGAAGATGTCATGGCTCGCATCTGTCCCCTTTCCTTGGAAACAGCGGCAGCTTCAAAATCACGCCTGACCTTGGTATTGATGAATATGGCCGCAGAAAGAATGGCAGCAACGACTGCAAGCGTTATGACAAGAGCGATGCCTTTTTCGTTATTTTTAAGGTTTGGATGTTTCTTTTTTTTCATTTTTTCCCGTTGTACTGCCCTGTACCGCATTCCCTCCGATATTATCAGGCTGCGCGATATTTTTCATTCTCTGCACCTTCACAGGGACAGATGCCTTAAAAAGAGCCTTTCCTTCCCCGGTTGACGACTCAAGCGCAACTGAAAAAAAAGCCGGAATCTCTCCATATCCTGATCCAGTTTCTGAATCGAATTGGTCTTGTCCAAGGCCTCTTGAGTCAATCGCCTCAATCTCAAATTTTGTAACATTTCTGCATAAAACAGGATCTCTTGGCGAATAGCCAGAACCATTATCAGGAAATCTTTTATCAGACCGTCTTAGTTCATATCTGCCGTCACTTGTCATGGAAACATATAAAATTATTTCTGACAGGACGCCCTGGCCCTCATCCGAGAATGAGGCATGGGCAGACGACACGAATTTTAAAGAAGAAAAACTTTTGCCTGAATACGTGGTTTTTTCGAGCTTCACAGCATAAGGATCAGGTTTGCCTTCTCTTTTCAGAAGATTGAATTCTGCTTCATGGGATACATAAAGACCATCAAGATCTTCGGATATCTTCTCGATGGCGCTTCTCCCCTGCTCATATGGCAGATCCCCGTGTTTTACCGTTTCAGCGCTTGTAAGTACCGTCCTGTAAGCACCGTAAATCATGGACATGACAAGCGCAAAAATGAAAATTGAAACAAGCAGCTCAATGAGGGTAAACCCCCTATCACTCCCAAGCTCTTGAACGCTTCTTATAGGCTGATAATACTCTTTATGGTTATAATTTATTTTCAGCGGGAAAGAGCCTCCGGCGGGTCGCTTTTTTAAAAAAAGCTCCGCAAAAACTTTATAATCATGGCAAATGCCTAAAAAATGAAATTTTCATTATTTTCTGATTCTTTGTTTTCTGCCCAGCCAAACATACCGAGGATAGTGAATAGCCCTGGCATTTTATACTCACTGATTCTGCACCATTTTGTAAAATACAATACGATAGTCCAGATTATCAGGAACAAATCTTACAGTTAAATCAATCTTTGACAGCATTTCGAACCAGACATATGTCTCATTACCGGACATTCTTGTAATATTGGCTGTCCATTTCCATCCCGAAAACTCATCTCCGAAATCACCTGACATTCCTGCCCTGTAACCATCTTTATCGAGTTTTTCCACGGCCACAGAAGCAAGGTAAGGAGCAACCGAATAAAATCTTGATACAGATCTGAGGGCAAGTGACTGGGAAACCATTTTAAGGGCAGCTGTAAATACAATGGAAATTATGGCAACCGCGACAATGACTTCAAGGAAGGTGAACCCTTTCCTGTCCGAAATATTTCTCAATCAGCCCTCCCATGATGCGTGGCCGCTGATGACCGGGACATCGTCAAGGAAAGGATCCATTCTGTAAGATAAAGATTTCCCGTCCTCGTTTGTGTGAATGATGACTCCGTCCGAATATCCGCCCCTAAAAAAAGCAATTCTAACAACGCCGGAATCAACCCTCAAACCGGAAATGAATTCCACGGATATTATATTGGTATCACCCTCAAGCTTCCTCGCATTCTTATTCTTTTCACCCTTGTCAGACCCTGTCCATACGGTCTCAGAATCAAGATCAATATACATATAAAACTCCGCACCACCGCCCTTTGATAATGTCTTGAAGTTTTTGGCATTTGCTATGAACCAGCTGCCAAAGGCAGTGTTTCTCTTTTCAAAACTGGTTTTCAGAGATGGAAGGGCAAAGGAATAAAGAAGGCCGAGAAGGGCAAGAACTGCCATCAACTCTATGAATGTGAAACCCTTTTCTGAGTTTTGTCTTTTAAAAAGCATTATCCTTGGGCATTACGGACTATAATGATGAAAATATTAGATTTAGCAGGTCTACAAAAGGGCCTCTTTAGCAAAAAAAACAATTCGTAGTAGGTCGGGTTAGAGCGCCCTTTGCTCGTAACCCGACCAAATCTTAAACAGGCAATATTGCTGAATTAAAGACTCCTACTACTGAATCTCCCAGCTGTTGATATCAGCATCAATGCCTTCTCCTCCGGGAACACCGTCTGCTCCGTAGCAGAGAATATCATATGGCCCGTGGGATCCAGGGCTCAAATATATATAATCATGTCCCCAGGGATCAGGGGTTATCTTTGATTTTTCCATATACCCTCCTTCCCTCCATTTTGAGGGAACAGGCGGGATTTCAGGTTTTGTGATCAAAGCATCAAGTGACTGCTCTGTGCTTGGATAGGTTCCGTTATCGACCTTATATAATTTCAGGGCGGTTTCAAAACCTGAAATATCAACCTTTGCCTTTGTTATTTTTGCGTCGTCCGTCCTTCCTATGAGGCGCGGCGCTGCAATTGCAGTCAAAAGAGCAAGAATAAAAATAACAACCATAAGCTCTATAAATGAAAAGCCTTTTTCGTCTTTAAAAACAAAATTTGTCTGATTCATAAAAACTCCATATAAAATTGCAAATATATTCCCATCAAGAGCAATAATCATTTACAGCATTTATCAGGTTATTACAAGCCAAGCCAGAATCCTTAACGAAATTATGATTCTTTTGAAACAGCTTGCATATAAAAGATTTTTTACACTTTTATCACTACTTGACATGCGACACGATAAAAAAGCATAATACCGCCTGAAAAATCATCGGCGCCATTATGAATTTTACAATTTAAGAACCAATACGTCCCGACCTGTCGGGACTGTCCTTTTTCGAAAGCCTTTCATGTCAAAAAAAGACAAAGCGAAACAAGAAATCCAGGCAGTCCATCCGGCCAAAACCGGATCCGCCAAAATAAAAAAAATAATCATCATCGCCGTGATTATTGTCGTTTGCGCTGCAATTGGCGCCGGAGCATTCTTTTTTCTTAAAAAAGGCAAAGAACAGATAGAATACTCAAAAAAAGAATACAAAAACCTGGCCATCCCTGAGGAGATGATAAAATTCACATTTGACGTGCTTCCAAACCTTTATGTAGAGCTTGGAAAACTCAATGATGAAGTTGACATCATGGATGCTGAAATAAAAAGGCTTGAAGAAATTGAAACCAAGTATCCAAAGCAGAAAAAGATCCCTACATCCGAGAAAAAAAACATCGAGAGGCTGAAAAAAAGCACCCAGACTGCTATAAGCAAAATAGAAAAAGAAATAGAGACCGCTTTTGTCATGTCCCTTGTTGAAGAGTCAAAGGGGCGTCAATATGCAAAGGAAAGACAGCCTGATCTTGAGCAGCTTGCAAAAGACTCTCTGGCCCAGATAAAAGGCTCTGAGCCTGAAAAAACAGAAGATGCCGAAGAAGAACCAAAGGGGTTCATGGGAAAAATCAAATCACTTTTCAAGAAAAAAAAGAAATAATTAATTATGAGTAGAGACGATTTATTCAATATTGCTTCTTACCTTCCTGAAACTGCAGCAAGACTTCCATTTAAAAAAGCTGTCATATACCCGCATTCCAAGGACAGATACGGAAGAATCTCATATACGCATTTTACTTTCAGGCAGCTTGACATGGAATCGGACGCCGTCGCAGCCGGTCTTATAAAAAATGGCATTTCAAAGGGAGTCAGAACCATCCTGATGGTCAGACCGAGCCTTGAATTTTTTGTTCTGACATTCGCCCTTTTCAAGGCAGGGGCTGTTCCTGTTGTTGTTGACCCTGGGATGGGACTCAAACGGATGCTGGAGTGCCAGATGGAAAGCAGACCAGAAGCGTTCATAGGCATTCCCCTTGCCCATGTCCTCAGAACTGTTTTCCCCAAATATTTCAGCACAGTTCGAAGGGCCGTGACAGTCGGAAAGAAATGGTTCTGGGGCGGTCTGACTTATAATGACATCAGAATCCCTGATACAGAACCTGTAATGACCCAGACAAGAAAAGATGACACCGCAGCCATCCTTTTCACAACAGGAAGCACTGGCCCTGCAAAAGGCGTAGTATATACACACGGAGTTTTTGGAGCGCAGATCAAGCAGATCCAGTCAATGTTCGAAATAGGGCCCGATGAAGTCGATCTGCCGACATTTCCGCTTTTTGCTCTTTTTGACCCGGCCCTCGGCATGACCGCAGTCATTCCTGACATGGATCCGACTAAACCTGCCAAAGTCAATCCTGTAAAAATAATAGAAGCCATCAACAATCACGGAGTAACAAACATGTTCGCCTCCCCTGCTCTCTTAAACAGAGTAGGAACATATGGAGAAGATCATGATATTAAAATTCCATCCATGCGAAGGGTAGTTTCGGCGGGAGCGCCTGTTCACCCGTCAAATATTGCAAGATTCAAAAAGATGCTGAATGAGGAATCAGAAATATACACCCCATATGGAGCAACCGAGGCTGTTCCCATAATAGCCATATCCAGTTCTGAAATACTTTCCGAAACAGGAATGCTCAGCGAACAGGGTTATGGCATGTGCGTCGGAAGACCAATTGGAAATGTGGATGTAAGAATCATCAAAATTACTGATGCCCCAATCGAAGACTGGTCTGACGATCTTGTGGTTGCCCAGGGAGATGTGGGCGAAATTACAGTCAAAGGAGAAGTTGTGACAAAATCATACCACAACAATCCCAATGCGGATAGAATCTCTAAGATTGAGGATCACGATTCGTTCTGGCACAGAATGGGGGATCTCGGCTGGATGGATTCGTCAGGAAGAATATGGTTCTGCGGCAGAAAAAGCCACAGGGTCGTGACAATAAGCCAGACCCTTTACACCATTCCATGCGAGGCTATTTTCAACAATCACCCTGCCGTATTCAGAAGCGCTCTTGTGGGAACAGGGCCAAGAGGAGCGCAAATTCCAATCATATGCATTGAGCTCAAAAAAGGCGTTGCCTCATCCAAAACCGAGCAGATAAGAAATGAACTGCTCGAAATAGGGTCTTCAAACCCGCTCACGGAATCAATAAAAACCATCCTTTTCCACGATGATTTCCCGGTTGACATAAGGCACAACTCAAAAATTTTCAGGGAAAAGCTTTCAGTATGGGCAGAGGAACAGACATGCACGAAAAACTGAATATTCTCGTAACAGGCGGCGCAGGTTTTCTTGGCAAGGCAATAGTAAAAAGACTCGTTTCCAGAGGGTATAATGTAACCAGCTTTTCAAGGGGGTTTTATCCTGAGCTTGAGAAAATGGGCGTCAGACAGGTTCAGGGAGATCTATCTGACAAAAAACATGTAACGGAAGTCTGTTCAGGAATGGACGGCGTTTTCCATGTCGCTGCCAAGGCAGGGGTCTGGGGATCTTACGAGGAATATTTTGATACCAATGTAAAAGGTACTGAAAACATAATCGAAGCCTGCTTTTTTCATAAAATCCAGAGACTTGTTTATACAAGTTCCCCAAGTGTGGTTTTCAATGGTTCAGATGTGGAAGGAGGAGACGAAAGCCTTCCTTATCCTGATAGTTTTCATGCCCATTACCCGAAAACAAAGGCCATTGCAGAAAAACTTGTGATTGAGGCTTCAAAAAAAGGGCTTAGATCAATTTCTCTTAGGCCCCATCTTATCTGGGGGCCTGAAGACAATCATCTGGTTCCGAGAATTCTTGCAAGGGCAAAAAGGCTTGCAAGAGTTGGAAATGAAAACAAGCTAGTTGACACTATTTATGTCGATAATGCAGCGCATGCTCACATGCTTGCCTTTGACAGACTCGATGAAAACCATGATTTGTCTGGAAATGTTTATTTCATAAGTCAGGATGAACCTATTCCATTATGGGATATGGTCAATGCGATTCTTGCAGCTGGTGGCAAAGAACCTGTAACAAGAGTTGCCCCTGCGTCAGTGGTTAAGGCTGCGGGTATTATTTTTGAAAGCGTTTACGGTTTTTTTAAAATCAAAAAAGAACCTCCGATGACAAAGTTTGTGGCTGAAGAGCTTGCAACGGCACACTGGTTCAATATTTCAAGGGCAAAAAACGACCTCGGTTATGCACCTGAAATCAGCACAACAGAAGGCTTGAAAATACTTAAAAACTGGCTTGATAAAAACAATGTTCGCAATTAATTATCAAACCTGAACTTGACCTTTAATATGCTGATGATTATAATAAAAATGCTGAGCAAGACTCTAAATAAATATTATTAATCAGAATAGATATTCGGCCAATTGAACGAATAATGTTTAGTAAAAGTGACTGGTAATTATCCCATTCAGCATTCAAAATAACAACTATGTTACCACTTGAATGAGAATCGGGATTCGGAATAAGGAGGCAACATGAACGTAATAGGAAATAATATCTCAGCTTTATCTGCCTTTGGAACCCAGATGAGCGTCACCTCCAACAATATTGCCAATGTCAATACGGACGGCTTCAAAAGAAGCAGGACAGTACTTGAGGAAGGCCAGAACAGCTCGGTAACTCCAAGGGTTGAAAAAATCAACACCCCTGGGCCACTAGTCCAGGAAAGCAGTGAAACAGGAGAAATGCGGGAGCTTTCCAATGTTGACCTTGCCCAGGAAATTACCAGCACAATTCCGACACAGCGAGGCTATGAAGCCAATCTTAAAATGGTGCAGACAAAAGATGAAATGCTTGGCAAAGTAATAGACATGAAAGCTTAAGGTCTACTAAAAAAGCGCCCGATTGGGCGCTTATTTACCGGCTTTGCCAGTACCACCGCCTGATTCCGGCCGGGTCTGTCTTGTAACAGAACGATAATCCCTGTATTTTACTGTACCGCCCCCCTTTATATTTCCTCCCTGCCTGTTTGTGGAGTATTTCCAGGATTCTGAATTTTTCTTTGCGTCTTCCATAATCTGATATCCAGGGTATTTACTTCTGTTAACTGGAGGAACCCAGTCTGGATTTGTAAGTATTGGGCCATCTGACTGGGCATAAAGATTCTGAGTAAAATCCCTTTGACCATTATAACAAATTACAGGGCGTTTTAAAAAATGTGTAAAAACCGAAGAGTTCAAGCCTTCCTCAGGTGTAAAGCCCTGAGCATGCAAACATATTATTGAAAGCGCAGCCGTAACAATATAAACAGAATTCGATTTAGTATTCTTTATCAGATTCATATATTTCCACCTTCAATCAATATGTTCTCAATCCCTGTAAAAACATGCAATCAGATTTGACAGTGAGGTTAAAAACATTTAGTAGCATTTATATTGTGTAATCTTTTAAGCGGCAAATAACAAACGCCGCCCGGAAAAGAAATATAATTAATTCCGAAGATTATAATAACATTAGGGCGCCTCTAAAAATTAGAATTTTTGATGTGTTAGCCCAAGGGAATCAGCAGCGTCGCACGGAGAACCGGAGTTTATGCTTTATAAATGAGGATTCGAGTACGACGCTGACGCAGCCTGACTAAACTTTGGCAAAAAGGCAATTTTTAGAGATGCACATTATTCAAGGAGCCATCCATGCCTGTAATACGTATTGAAACAAGTATAAGACTTGATGATGATAATAAAAAGATTTTTGCTGAAAAAATATCTTCATTTGCTTCTGAAATCCTTGGAAAACCCGAGGCTGTTATGATGATAACCATTCTTGACGGACTCGTAATCTGCTTTGCTGCGACTCATGAGCCATCCGCCTATCTGGAGCTTAAAAGCGTCGGACTTAAGCCAGGAGACTGCGGAGAGCTGTCTGCAAAGCTGTGCGATTTCATTCACAAGGAATTGGGAATAAATCCGGCAAGGACTTATATTGAGTACAAGAATCTTGATCCGGCAATGTTTGGATGGAACAACAAGGCATTAGCATAAAAAAATGAAATCTGACTTTTTCAAAATACCTGTAAAATCTTTCCATGACTTCAATTTCTACAAAGAAGTAATATTTGAATGGAAAGGCACAAATCTTCTTTATATTCTTGTTCTTGTTGCGGTCTGCTGGCTTCCAATAGCTTTCAGACTTCATTTCACTTTTAATGATTTTGCAGAGAAATACGCCCCTGAACTGATAGGACAAATCCCTGAAATCAGCTTCAATGAAGGATTAGCCAAAAGTAGTAATGAACTGCCTGTATATGTAAAAAATAGTGATACAGGTGAAATAATCGGACTAATAGATACTAAAAACAAGGCAGGAACCATTGGGAACCAGCAAAATTTTTCTTTCATACTGAATAGTGACTCAATAACAATACAGAACAAATACGGCTCTTATCAGACATGGCAAATCAGTCAACTTGGAATTGATGGCTTAACCCTCAACCAGACAGTTCTGGAAGACTGGATATCATTTTCAAAAAAGTATTTTGTGCCTTTTCTTTTCCCATTCGCTGTTTTTCTGACATTCGCGTTCAGAATGCTCCAGATATTCATTTACAGCGCAATGATTCTTCTGCTTTCAGGACTTTCAAAAACGGGGCTTAAATTTGAAAATGCATTCAGACTTGCCACAGTCGCCATTACTCCAGGGCTGATTTTCAAAGCCGTGCTTGAAGCATTGGGCCTGTCCTTCCAGTTTGATGAGGCAGTAATGAGCATTGTAACACTTGCTCTTTCAGCTGCCGCAATCAAAAGCATCAAAAACAGTTTACCGGAGGCCGAGTCCTGAGGGTTAATGCAAATGACTCTCCAGAATCGACATCGATTTCGGAGAGTTTATATAAAGAATTAAATTCTCTTAATAAATCGGAGATACAATATGAAGCTATCAAAAAGAATCATCACCATGTCCCTGCTGCTCTTTGTAATTCCGGCATGCGCGACAGTTCCATTCTCGGGAAGAAGCCAGCTTGACCTCATACCTCAGCAGACCATGCTTGCAACAAGCTTCAGTCAGTACGACGAATTTTTGAAACAGAACAAGATAAGCTCAGACAAGCAAAAAACTGAACAGGTCAGAAATGTTGGCAGAAGAATCCAGGCAGCTGTCGAGGATTATTTCAGGGAAAAGAACATGACCAGCGTTATTTCAGGCTATTCATGGGAATTCAACCTTGTTGAAAATGATGAAATCAATGCCTGGTGCATGCCTGGCGGAAAAGTTGTGGTCTATTCCGGAATTCTTCCAATAACCAAAAACGATGGCGGACTGGCTGTTGTAATGGGTCACGAAATAGCCCATGCAGTGGCAAAACACGGCAATGAGCGCATGAGCCAGGCGCTGATGGCCCAACTTGGTGGAGTTGCGCTGAATGTCGCCATGCAAGATAAACCGGCTGAAACAAGAATGCTTTGGACAGCTGCATATGGTGCAGGAACCCAGGTTGGCGTACTCCTTCCTTTCAGCAGGCTTCATGAAAGCGAAGCTGACCAGCTCGGACTCATTTTTATGGCCATGGCTGGTTATGATCCTGAAACAGCCGTGGATTTCTGGTCAAGAATGGCAAGCAAACAGGGAGGAAAAACTATGCCTGAATTCTTAAGCACTCATCCTTCGGATGACACGAGAATATCAAAAATTAAAGCAATGCTTCCAGAGGCGAAAAAATACTACAAAAAGCGCAATTAACAAAAAAAAGGCAATGGATCATAATCATATATTGCCTTCATTCCGGCGGAGCCTGCCCCGGTGAAAGCCGGGGGCCGGAATCCAAAAGAATCTGATAATACAAAATGCTGGATCAAGTCAGGCATGGCGCTAATGACCTTTTTTGATTTTTTGCGAGACCATCACTACTGTTTTTTATCAAAAACCCATAATCATGTTTGACTGCCCTGGAACATTGGGATAATTTGACATGCGAGCGTAATTCATAATAGATGTTCAATAAACCCAAAGGAGGCGGCATGTCGCAGAAATCTACTTATTACTGGTTTATAAATGTTGTTAACATGATTTTATTTGTATTGCTTGCTGTAACGGGAGTTATTAACTGGCTTCTGCCACCTGGACATGGAGGAGAGAGCTTTTTGATTTCCATCAAACATTTCATGCGCGACATTCATGAATGGGCAGGCTTTATCTTTATTGTTTTTGGAATAATACACGTTGTTGTACACTGGACTTATATTAAAAATAATCTGGCAAAATACGGCATATTTAAAAATTAGGCTCAGTTCACTTTAAATGTATAAGTTTATATTCTCAGATAACAATATTTAATGCTTTCGCAAAAAGTCAAAATAAGGCGTCAGCGTCATGCCGGACTTGATCCGGCATCTTTGTATTTTCAATTACTTCTGGATTCCGGCCCCCGGCTTTCACCGGGGCAGGCTCCGCCGGAATGACTGAAATTGGATTTTTTGAGACCTTGTCAATATTTTATTTTAACTAAGAACAGCCCATCTTTTTTATTTTCAACACTGGCGAGGTCGCAAAAAGGCATATTCCCATAATTCCGGTTAAGGCCTGTCCCAGCAAACCGGGCCCCCGGATTCTGTCAGCTATTATTTTAGACCAAGGGACATAATGATTAAATTTATTTTTATATGCATCGTTCTAATAATGCCGCTTTCAGGATGTGCATTAAAAAACGGCGCAGAAGTTCAGGACAAGATTTACGAATGCGACGAAGAAGCCGATAACTGCCTCATGTCAGGAGATATTGAAAAAGGAGTCAGGCTTCATGAAGAATATGTTAAAACACACCCTAAAAATGCAACCGCATTTTATCATCTTGGCTATGCACTTGGGCTAATGGGAGCCAAAGAGGCCGAAATCTTTTATTATGAAAAATCAGCTGCACTTGGCTACAAAAAAAACGGAGATCTTTACTTCAACCTTGGTATGGCATACTCTGAAACCGAAAATTATGAAAAAGCAGAAAAAGCGTTCCTGAAATCCATAAGCATACAGCCAGGAAGATTAGAAGCCAGGCTGAATCTTGCGAGACTGTATATTGAATACTTCAAAACACCTGATAAGGCAGAGGAACAGCTTATTATTATTCTTGGAATAGACCCGGAAAATCAGGGTGCGCATGAATTGATGAGAAACCTTGCAGCGCCTGAATAGACTTCATTGGCTTTCAGTTTTGACAAAGCCTCAAAAGTATGATTCCCGTAGTTCCGGCGGAGCCTGCCCCGGTGAAAACCGGTGGCTGGAAACCAGAAGTATATGAGAATACTGGATGCCGGATCAAGTCCGGCATGACGCCGATGCCTTTTTTGGACTTTTTGCGAGTCCGTCATTATTGAAAATAATTCCTGATCGTTATGCGACCGACGGCTTACCATATGTTTCAAACTTTTTAATTACCCTGTCCATCTCATCATCATCAAGAATAAAAGGTCTGCCAATGGCGAGGGACTGATGATAAATCCTGGCTGTATATTCTACCTCAAGCGCGACATTGTAAGCATAGGCAAGGTCCTTGCCTATGGCAACGAGTCCATGATTTGCTAAAAGCACGGCATTTCTGTCCGATATATGCTCGCCGACTGAAGCAGCGAGTCCATCGGAACCAAAAGTAGCATATGGAGCAACAGAAACTTTTTTACCGGCAAAGCCGACAAGATAATGTACCGCAGGGATTTCCATCCTGAGGCAGGCAAATGTGGTGGCAAATGGCGAGTGGGTATGCACAACGGCCGAAACATCTGGCCTTGCCCTGTAAGAGGCAATATGGAATCCAAGTTCACTTGATGGTTTAAGCCCCGGCCTTATGGCCCTGCCATCTCCATCAAGAAGTACAACGTCATCAGTATCCATTTCCATGTAACCAAGACCGCTCGGAGTTATTGCGATGATATTGACATCCCTCATATAAACGCTCAGATTCCCGCCCGAACCGGCTGTGAGACCGTCTTCAAGCATTTTTCTTCCGAACGTGACTATTTCTGCCATTATCTTTTCAAGCTCAGTGCTGATTATCATCTTTCCATCCCTGATTGCCTAATCTTTATTTTAGTGTTATTGATTGAAGGTTTTTTGCAGCTTAGATCTAAAAACATAAATTTTTACAGGGCTTTTTTCAAAAACTCCAAGCCCTCACAAAGAAATCATGATCTATTTGCTGAAATCACTTTTTACTTTAACAATATATACATGGCAACTTAAAGAATGACCTCACCCAAAATGCTTCTTGGATCTTCCGGTCTCAAGGCAAAAAAACAGCTGGGACAAAATTTTCTCTCAGATCCTTCAACTTCAAAAATGATTGTGGAAAGGTCTGGCATAACTGATCAGGACACTGTTTTTGAAATAGGCCCCGGGCTTGGAAGCCTGACAATCCAGATTGCCAGGTGCGCATCAAAAGTTGTGGCCATTGAAAAAGACACGACAATTATTCCAGTTCTTAAAACCGAACTCGAAGCAGCTTCAATATCGAACGTGGAAATAATAAATACAAGTATTCTTGATTTTGAACTTCCTGAGCTTGAAAACGGTCATGATACTAAAGACCAAAGATTTATCATGATGGGTAACCTGCCTTATAATATCTCGTCACAGATTCTTGCGGTTCTTGTGGAAAACAGAAAAAAATTCAAGAAAGCCGTTTTCATGCTCCAGAAAGAACTTGTCCAGAGAATCACTTCTCCGCCAGGATCAAGAAATTATGGAAGGATATCGGTACTGGTTCAATATTGCGGAGACATAAAGGTTCTTGCAGAAATCAAGAAGCATCTATTTTTCCCTGCTCCTGATGTGGATTCTTCTGTTATCGAGATAACAATACCTGAAGAACCTCAATACATGCCTTTAAATGAAAAGTGCTTTTTTGACACAGTAAGATCTGCCTTCGGACAAAGAAGAAAGACTCTCAAAAACTCACTTGCAGGTGGTTTTGTGGGTCTTGACCACGGCCAGGCTGAAAAAGTGCTTATCAAATCAGGAATAGACCCTGTAAGGCGGGCAGAAACACTTGCTGTGGCAGATTTTGTAAGACTGTCCGATGAAGTACACAGACTTTCTGAAAAACAGATTTGACAAAGTCGCAAAAAGTCCAATTCTCGTCGTTCCGGCGCAGGCCCCGCCGGAATGAAAAAGATCCGAGTTTGCCAGAGTTGAAACCATTATTCAGGAACTCCTAAATGATACATAATAAAGCCCTGCTCAAGTCATTCATCGTCTTCATGACTGTTTTCATCTGCCTAATGCTCACAAAAGCATACAATCACATCATCCCCGATCACAATACTGACATTTATATATTCAGGATCATGGTTCCTGAGTGGTTAATCAAATCGATACCGGCTTTTTTCTCTCTGCCAATTTCGTTTCTCTCTGGCCTCTTGTCATACATAATGCTGGAAAAAACAGACAGACTTGCAGACGCTAATAAAAAAATGTCCGAAATAAACCGTCTTCTTGAGATGGAAATAAACCAGAAAAACAAGGTACAGAAAGACCTCGAGGACAGCGAGAAAAGATTCAGGGAAATGGCCGACCTTCTTCCCTCCGTCATCTGCGAGGCAGATCTCAACCTAAAGGTCACATATGCAAATGAGTTAGGACTTAAAATGTTCGAAATTTCAAGGGAGGAGTTTGAACAAGGATTTAATGGGCTTGCACTTATTCACCCCGAAGAGCTCGAATTAACAAGCGAGAGAATTGCAAGAGTTCTGCAAGGAGAATCTATAGACACGATTGATACAAGGATGTGCACAAGAAATGGCCGAGTCATGAACGTTATAAGAAATACCAATGCCATTAAAAAAGACGGAAAAGTTTGTGGTCTCAGAATGTGCATAACCGATGTTTCAGAACAGAAAGCCATGCAGAGGGAGCTTATGCACACAAGCAGGATGAAATCAGTGGCTATTCTTGCTGGTGGTATTGCCCACAAATTCAACAATCTCCTGAACATCATAACCGGACATCTTGAACTTATGCAGCTCGAAAACGAGGAAAATACCTCTGTTTTAAAAAGCATTCCTCCTGCATTTGATGCAGCAAAACAAATGGTAAAGCTTACTGATCTGCTTCTTAATTACTCCAAGGGAGGTCAGCTGAATCTTGACTCAATAGACATGAATTCGCTTATTGAAAAAATGCTCCTCAGATTCAGAAACCAACTGTCAGATACCATCAGTATTTTTTTCGAAAACACCTCTCCTGCAATTTTTGCTGAAGCAGACAGAATGCAGATTGAGACAGTAATTCAAAGCGTTATACAGAATTCCATAGAGGCGATTAATAAAAACGGGAAAATTAATATCAGGATAGAAGAAATAATATCGCCTTCTGATATAGGGCTAAAACATCCTGAAGCAGATCCTGATAAAAAATTCATAGCAGTAAAAATTGAAGATAATGGGCAGGGCATGGAGCAAAAAACCCTGGACAATCTATTTGATCCTTTCTTTTCCACCAAATTCCCGGGCCGGGGGCTTGGCATGGCAGCAGCCTACGGCATTATCACGGCCCATGGCGGCTGGATAGACGCATTTTCTCATCCATCCAAAGGAACATGCATCAGCGTATACATCCCTTCAGCAGACAAATCAGACCGGAAATATTAGAACCCCGAATATAGCTGGAACATATACGATATAAGACACAATACTATTTTTTGATTTGTATAATGGGTTTCTATCATATATATATATTCGCCTTGAAGCACCTATAATCACCATGAAATGGAGTAAAATATGAGATTCACTTTTTTTAAAAAAATTAATTTTCTTATAGTTTTTTTTGTTCTTAGCACCTCACTAAACGCATTTGCAGCTGAGCCAGATACTAAACAGCTCATGATTGAAGCCGGGAAATATACCCAGGAAGGAAATTTTCAGAAGGCCAGGGAAACCTATGAAAAAGCGGTAAAGATTGACCCCAGAATCAAACCTCTGATGCACCAGAATATTGGTATTGGATATGCCACAAAAGGAAGATACCAGGAAGCAATCAATGAGTTCAATACCGCAGTGACCTTGAACCCCAAAGATATCATGGCAAGATACAATCTTGCCCAAGCTTATCAATTAACAGGCAACAACGAGGCTGCAATAAAAGAGTATAAAAAAATAATAGAAATAAATCCTAAGCTTGACTGGGCACATTTTAATATGGGGTCTATTCTAAGCACTACAGGCAAAAAAGATGAAGCCATTGATGCCATGACAGCAGCGGTTAAAATAAACCCAAGCTTAGGGCCAACAGCATATTTTGAAATTGGTAAAATATACGCTGAACTTGGTGTTATTGAAGCCTCCAAGCAGTCATTTGAAAAAGTCGTATCACTTAACCCCAAAAATACCGCAGCATATAATGAATTAGGGCTTATTGCCATGGGGATGAACGACGAAAAAACGGCAGTTGAAATGTTCAATAAAGCCAATGAAATTGATCCGCTGTTTGCAGAATCCTATGCAAATTTAGGTGCGCTTCATATGGCAAAAAAGGAACCTGAGAAAGCTATTCCTCTGTTTGCCAAAGCTCTTGAGTGCAAGCCTACCCTTGATAATGTAGTAATAAACCTTGCAACAGCATACAGAGATACAAAAAACTATAAAACAGCTCTTGAATACGCAAAAAAAGCTCAGACAATGGGTAACAAGAACGCGGCTACTCTCATAGAAAGCATTGAAGCCAGGTTAAGAGGTGAAGAATAGATGCCAGACTTCAAATTTAAAAACAAAAAGTTTCTTTTATTATTAGGCTGTCTTCTGTTGTTAGTAATTATTTCGACTTCTTTGTTTCTTTTAATGAAAAAACCTGATGATTCAGCTCTTAAAACCGCCCTTGAACTACAGGTAAATAAGCTATGGCAGGCTAGAATCAATCATGATATGAAAACCATTTATATGATGGTTGATGAAGAGTACAAAAAAACGATCACTGAGCAAATGTTTCTAAGGAAAAAAGAATATCAGATTTCGGGCGGATTCAAGGTAACCAGCATAGATATTGCGCCTGACAGTAAATCTGCAAAAGTATTGGTGAAATATGACGCAATGCAGATGGGCTACAAATTTGAGCCCGAAATACTTGAGCACTGGCTTTTTGAAAGTGGCGAATGGCATGTGAGCTTTACCAAAAGAAAGAATCCTTTCACAATGACTCAGGAGCCAGACGTAAATAATAAAAAATAATAAGCGCTGGCTTCTTTTTGTAAAAAAAACGAAGTTTTAACTATAAAAAAGTCGGATTAAGGCAATTTGCCTTGATCCGACTTTTTTTATCAAAATTCTTTGCTATACTTGCTATAAAAAATGATAGTTTTTAGTCCAAAGGCACTGTCTGACCTTCTTTACCCTTCATCTTTTTAACAAATTCCTCAGGTTTAAGATCAAGCACTTTTTTCAAGGCTTCGGCCTCTTTGACTTTATCCTCTGTCTTGCGGGATTCTTCTTCTATCTTGATACTCTCAAGGTCAAAATTCTTTACAATCTGTGCTATTTTAGGCTCCTCAGGCAGGTCCATAGATAAAGTAACGTCATTATACGCAAGAGAAACCGGGACATTCTTATCATTAAACCTGACCTTAATAACTCCGAGATGTTCTCCTGACGCGCTGTTCTGGACAAAATACGTTTCTTTGATTTTGACAGCGTCCGGTGAAAGAAATCTGCCATGTCCGCCTATAGCCAGAGAAAGTCCTGGTACGTCATTTAGCTGTAGAAAATTTCTTGCCGCCTCATTAGACATATGAGTAAGAGCAATGGTGAAATCAGCGCCTTCTTTTTTCATCTCTGCCACTGATGAGGTTAGAGCTTTATGAATATCCTGGTCAATAATCAGATTATTTTTATCTGAAACGTCCCCTTTAAAAAAAACTTCGGGAGTAACACCGGTTATACCTACTTTAAGCCCACTGAGGCTCTTGACAATGATAGTTTTTAGCAACTTACGGTCTGTTTCCTTTTTAAACTTAACATTTGCAGAAACCATGGGCATATGGAATTCAGTTGCTGTTTCAGTAAAAAAAGAAAGTCCCATATTTACTTCTTCATCCGCAAGATTGACTGCGTCATATTTCATTAGATCCATTGATCTTGCAATCGTTTTTGCTCTTAATTCAGACGGTTTTTTCGACTTAGTAAACATATCGCCGCAATCAAGAAGAACAACATTCTGGTTTTCCTTACGCAAACTATCTATATAGGCGGCCCGCCGGGCCAGTCCTCCTTTTTTGGGACTTCAGCCGCATGGTTCGACATAACCAGCTGTGTCTCCTGTAAAAACAACAACAAGCTCTTTTTCAGCCGCTTGCGGCGCGTTTACCGAAAGAAAAGTCAGAATGATAAATGAAAAAAAAGAGGTTATATTAAACAATTTCATTCAAGCACGCCTCCTGCGATCCTGGTTACCGTGTTATTGGCAATACCAAATAAGCCGTAAATATTTTTATCAGATATAATTTTTATATATTTTACAGCCTCCTGATTTGTACCAAAAATTTCAGAGACTGTAAGAATCTTTTTACCGTGCCCGGGAACACTACAGAACGAATTCAGTGACCCTATATTCTCACCGTTTGAGCCGAATCCATATATCTGAACATTTGATTCTGAATCATTCATATTGCATAAAGTGATGCCAGTCCACCAGTCATTATCTGACGCACTATGTGGCAAGATCAATTCTGTCCTGCTTGCGCTCTCGTCAAGTAGCGGGTAAGAGATATAATCATAAGGCGTATCATATGTAAAATATCCGGCGATGTTTCCATCTGCCCTTATCGAAATTATTGACGAAGAAAAGATATCATCACTTGCTGAAAATAAACTTCTTATATCAATGTTTTTTTTCTCGTACGGTGCAAGTTGCACAGTTGTCGTCTCAGTGGTTCCACCATTAATAATTGATACATCAGTGTTTACAGGAACAGATAATACGTTGATCAGTGTGACCTTGGTTTTCCAGAAACCATCCGATACAGCGTGGGGAATTACAAAATTATTTCCGGGCTTGACGAGTTGCAGCATTTCAGCCTTCACGCCGCCGCTATCCATCCACTGGATATAGCCTGATACCGGAGCATCTGCTTCAATCAATGCCCAACCACCCTCAACTGATGTGCTGTATGGCATATTTACGCCTTCAGCATAGTTTTTCATTTCTTTAGGAGAAAGAGACAAATTTGAAGTTGAATTTAAAGATCCGGTACTTTTAAATAGCTTAATACTTATCCCTGATGAGCCAGATCCGGGATTGTACAATCCCCAGTTAATATTCTTTATGGGAGTAAAGCCTAATCGCGTGTCAGGAAGGACAAGAATTCCGGATGAAGATGAATCCTGAAATGAGAGAAAATTCCTGTTGGCATTGCCGGCCATATAAGCTACATCAAGCTTTGCCGGTGAAGCAACTTTGAGTCCGGTAAAATCCTGTCTGTCTACATTTCGTTGGGTGAAGTCAGACATGAGAACAGTCTTTTTTTCTCCCGGATTAAGTGAGAATGGCCCAAGATAAGTCTGAAGAGGGTCACCATTATCCTTATAACCGGTCACAATGACATCATCTACTGTATCAGTTCCACTATTTACTATCGCGACGCCTCCCCAGTATGTTCCCTTATGTATATGAGGATTGGCAAATTCGAAAGCTTTGAATTTATCAAATTTCAGTTCATATAAACCGAAGCTTGAATAATCATTTTGCCTAAGAGTGACAACATAGGGTGCTCCATCAGAATTAAGAGTAATATTTTTTACTTCACCGCTCAGACTATCACTCCCAATAATAGAACCTTGAACGCTCTTTATTTCATAAGTGATGTCCAGGGAGCCTTCTTCTTTTTTTAATGAAATTTTTGCAGATTCACCATCTTTCAGATTAACCACATACTGATCTTCATTGAGAAGAAGAAGCTTGTACGTGCCGGGTGTCATCTCGACGGGGAAATCAGACTCAAGCTCATCGTCTACCTTTGAGGCAATTGATTTCACCTTGTCGTAATTCAATGAAGGGAGTGTTGATTGGGGAGACAAAGGCATTACAAGCAAATCAGGATGGTTTAAAACACTGTTTCCTGTCCACTCTCCCCCGGTTATTTCATCTCCTGACATAAATAGGGTATATTCATAATAGGAGGTTCTCTCATCTGTTCCTGTGTAGTCAGGAGAAACAAGGTCATTGGCGTACCAGATAGTACATTGGACATTTACGCCGCCAGAAGTCGGAGTGATCTGCATTTTATATTTATAGATAGGATAATTCCAGACTTCATAACTGTGATCAAGATCGGCAACAATAGCTTTGCCTTGATCCCTGATATTTGAAAGAAGCCAGAAATGCAGGATATCAGGTGTTTCACAACCCTGCCTTATGCCCATTATCCAGTCATTGTCATGGCTCATGGAAATGAGACCTTTTTTATCACCGGTTCTGAATAATATATTATCTACGACACATGGGCTAAAATCGAGGTTTTCTGTGGCTGCTGCAGCTGCATAGGCATGGCACAGTCCTGACCACGATGATGCATTAGGGTCGTAATGCTGTGCCGTATATTCTGTTATTGTCGGGCCATTATAAGTGGCATTATAGAGCATTTCATATTTCTGTAAAGGCGCTGGCTGGCCTTTGTAATCAATGCCGGTCGCAAGTCCGCCATATATATATGGCCACCAGTACCCTGACCATGACTGCCATGCTGAGGCAGTTTCAGTATATGCGCTTGCAGATACCGGAAAAAACAGTAAAATGAATAATACAAATTTTGCTGCTGATTTTTTTATTAAACTCATTTTCAAATCACTTACCCATCAAATATGATTTTCTTAATCCAGTCTCCTCATACAGCCAGAAAAAATCCTCGTCCTGCCATAGCTGCTTAAGAACTGTCTTGCCATTATCCGTAAGTGTAAAAAGCGTAAATGTCTTGGATGTATCAATATATCCGGAATTATCATCAATCAGATAACCAGACTGGAGAGCATCAGCATATGTAAGAAACTGAACTTCCTTTTTTACCCTTCTCGCAAATTTCGTAGCACCACTCTGCGTGCTCACTTTAATCTCACCGGAAATTTTTGAGTAAGGATCAATCCAGTCATATGGAACAGGATGGCCCGAAGATAAAAAAACCATGGTTTCGTTATCAGATTTTCCTTTTTTAATAGTCTTTGCTAAAGGATTAAGATTATCATGCAATTGTTTTTCAAATGCTATCGTGGATGCCTGTTTCGTCCCTTCAAGTATCTTAATACTAACGACTCTTGACTGATTCGTGTCATAGAAAACAATATCAGAATCTGTTTTCTCAACAGACCACACAGCAGAACCGGATTTACCTCCGGGCCCTCCTGAATAATAGGATTTAATCTTAGCTGTAAATGCCTCACAATTATAAGGCTCACAAAAAATTGCTATGAATAAAAGTATAAACAGAAATTGTATGGTTTTGTTAGAGTTCATAATAAAATCTCAACTACTTTATCGGTACAGAAATAATAAATAGATATTATAAATTTGACTAAAAAAATCAGGGAGACCCTGTTGCCAGGATCTCCCTTTTTGTTCATCGATAATCTAAGATTTCACTTAACATTATGTTAAGTCAAAACACATCTTAGAGGAATCTATTTGCATCATCAACATATGCTGTGTAGCTTGCTGAAGCTTCAGGGCTGCTTACGAAAGCAAAGCCAGCTGCATGGTCAAAACCGCAGAATGCCTTGATGCTGTAGTTCTTGGCTGTGTTGAAAGTACCGGTACCAGCAGTAAGCTGATCAGCAGTAATTGCGGAACCGTTGAACTGAGCGCCAACTGCGATGCTTGGAGTTGTATAGGTCTTGGTTGCGCCGGCTGCATCTGCGTAAACAAGGTTTGCAGTACCAGCAATTGCGCCGCCGTTAACGATTACATAACCACCCCACCAGCCAGGAGCCGCTGCAGGATCCATTGGAGGGAAGAATGGGAAAAGAAGAACTGAAGTAGAGGTTGTAGCTGAGCTACAGGTTGTAACGAAAGTACCGATTGTTACAGTGCCTTCAAAAAGCTGTCCGCAAGGTATTTTAGCAAGGTTAACCTTGATTTTTGCTTCAACGCCGTTTCCAATGATTCCGGTGTCATAGATCATGTTTGGAAGGTCAACACGGAAAACATTGTTGTTATCAAGGCTGAAACCAGACTGCTTTACGCTGTCGAATCTAGCTGTGGTCTGAATGGTACATTTGTTGTCAGTCTGATAAGCTACGGTTGATGCAGTATTAGATACATACTTTGTTGTTGTGGTAGCAGCCTTAGCTATACCAGCAACAGTTTTTGAGCATGCGTCTGCAGTTGCAAGATAACCCCAAAGATTTGGGTTAGCGCCGAAATATACGCCGCTTGTCATGCTTGTGGTTGTAACTTCATACATGTCACCAAGTTCACCGAACTGAGATGAGGTCTGGATGAGAAGGTTGTCGTTGAAAAGGGTATGACCTGTACAGCTGTATGCATTGGTGTACAGATAGGTAAAGCTACATGCTGAGCTCTGGCCAGAAATGCTGATCTGGTCAACATCTGCGCTCTTGCAGTTCTTGAGAGTTATTGAAGCAGCTCCGCCAGTATGTGCGATCTGGGAGTCACCAGTGAAGGTGAACTTGTCAGAAAGTGAAGCAAATGAAACGAATACAAGGTCACTTGTAAATGCAGGGTTAGATGCATTTATACAAAGTGTGTTTTCAACTGCTGGCTCTGTTGCTGCAACTGAGTCATCAAGACCGATAACTTCGTCAGAAGTACCAGTGTAGTTTGACTCACCAAAAATGAATGGAGAAGCTGTTTCATCTTTGTTGATCATGATAAGGTTTCTGTTAGCGCCATTTACGTTCCACGCTTTTCCGTCCATGATCTTGAAGTTCATCTTGTAACCGTTGGTTACTTTAAGAGTATCAGTAGCTGCGGTACCAAGAGCGTATACTGTGATACGGCGGCTTCCTGCAACACCAACAACTCTGAAAGTCATCTTGTCAGCTGTAACTTCACCGGCGTCAATAATAGCGTCAGCATTCGCGTCAACCCAGTTTGAACCAACACCATATCCGCCTGCTGTACCAGGAAGGCCTGTTACAGAAACTGTGATTGGGCCGGTTACACCAGTAGCAGCACTGCTTTCCTGAAGACGAGCTGCAAGACCAGATCCAACTGCGAAAGTCATGAAGCCGGTAGTGGTATTGAATGACTGACCACCAGCTGTGGTTGCCGCACCTATTGTATAATCGTATGATTTACAGAGAGATACGTTAACCGGAAGGTCCATATACCACCAGTCGCCTGCAGTAATGGTTGTACCAGCGTCAAATGCGAACTGGATTGAACCGGCTTTTTCACAGCCAGCTTTAACGATTGTTGGCGAGGTAAGGGTTACCTGCACCTGGTTTGCGGCAAAAGCTGCGCCAGCGCTGAAAAGCGTAGCTGCTGCAACCATGCCTGTGAGGAATTTTTTCATCTTTTTCTCCTGTTTAAATGTTGGTCTTTGTTTTTTGGTTTTGGCCAAAACTAAATAACAGAAACTATACTACTAAATTTTACCGATTTCAGTTGTTTTATAAACCACCTCCCTGGTAAACTGTTATTTCATTAAATTATGCTGTTTCAGTTTATTACAGTTGCGTACCGTTTTATACATGGTCTCGTCTGCAAAACTACTGATTAATTGCATTCAAATCAACAAGCGAAAATCCATTAAACTCATTAATTTTGTTAGGATGTATGACAAGGCCTTTCTCTTCATCAAATATCACAAGCCAGAAAGAAGGATCATCTATATTCAGATAATATCCGCCTGATAAATCTGTTCTTGCATGAATGCCTTTGTCAAAAAACAATATCTGCTCAAGGCTTTTTTCCTCACCTGGATCATAGAGGTTGTCTCCATCCGCATCCACGAATATTACTCCAGCTGAGTAATACTGTTCCGATATTTCGTTCCACGCGGAAAGATTCAGAACTATTTCAGACTTTATGTTTTCGCCTTCATTTACCTGATTGATATTTGACTCGGCATATACTTTGTTCAGATCCTGGTTCAGAATAATTGTTTTTTGATTTTCCGGCGAAAGATCTGATTTCAGCAATTCTGAGAAAAACTCTTCCGTGATCATGTTTACATTATAATGATTTAGGCCTTGAGTTCCTGATGGTTCGGTATTTTGACTAATATCTTTTATTAGCGAGGTCCTGAAATTGACTATGGGTTCAATATTTATATTGTTTTTGCTGATACCATAATATTCGGATTCAGGCAACCTATTTATACCATATTTAGTAAATTCATCTGCTTTATAATCAATTTTAAAAAGAGAAGGAAACGATTTTTCATAACTAAGGGTTTCTACATATGAGCTAATATCCATGCCATGACTTTCCATTATTTTCAAAGGCTTCTGTCTTGCCTGATTAATAAGGACAATAAGCTTTGAAGCAATTTCCATACGTGCCGTATTATTATCAGATTTTATTCCGTCCATCACCGCGATGTATGAATTAAAAAAACGTCCCTGAACTTTATATGTTGAGGATTTGACAGAAACCGCCATATCTGTGATCGCCGAATTGAATACAAGAGTATCGCCCAAACTTTGCTTTGAAAGCTCATATTTTATCAAAGTTGTAAAAACAGAGTCTTCGGCAAGTACAGGGTCTATATAATTTCTGAAGAGCACTATACCAATTGATTCTCTTGAAAGCTGATTATTGATTCCGGCAGCCCCAAGTCTTTCAGATACCCCGACGCCCTCCGGGCTTCTTTCTGAAAAATAATTTCTGTTCGCCATATCATCTATATGAGCAGAGGATGTGCCAATCAGCTCCGAATTAAAATTCAACCTGGGAAGACGCGTTCCGTTCAACCCTTCAACCCATTCCGGGAGCTTATCTGCAATTCTTTCCTTTTCGGCGAACTCCTTAATTTTTTTGTATGGCTCGTCCCTGAATTCATTTATTTTTTTAAAGATCGAAGCAGACATGGGTGCTGACAGAGCCGTGGTTTCACCAGCAAGGGCGACACCATTAATGGTCAGCGTTATAAAGATTAAAAAGAATATTTTATTTGCCATGCCTTTTTTCATGCCGAGTTTATATGCAATCGTGATGCCACAAATACAGCTCAATATATTTTATTTAAAAATATTTACATTTTCAGCTATTTATGAAAAATAGAATTATTAGCCAGCGCACAAGATCTCTATCCCATGCTCCTGTCTGGCCAATCATGACCATTGCCAATGGCTAAATTTAGCCAATCATTTTAAAAAAGCTGCCCAAATTCATTTCTGCCAATTTTCGGCCTTGACATTCTATTATCTCAATTTTATAAGTGAACAAACATTCACAAAGGACTTTCATGAGCCTGGAAAAACTCGACACAGAAACCAGAAAAAAGCAGATCGCTTCCGCAGCCTTTGAAATAATAGCCCTCAAAGGCACAAAGGGTCTTAGCATATCGGGTATATCAAAAAAGATCGGTCTTGTGCCGTCCGCAATCTACAGGCATTTCAAGAGCAAGGAAGAAATCCTTGATGCAGTGATTGATCTCGTAAAAGAAGGACTTACCGGCATTGCAAAAGAAGCTGGAAACGAAGAACGCAATCCCATTGACCAGTTAAGGAGGCTTGTCGCTCTTCATGCAGGATTCATAATGTCCAATAAAGCCTTGCCAAGAATCATGTTTTCGGAAGACGTGATAGCCGGGAAGAACCACAGAAGGGACAAGGTTTATGAAGCCCAGTCAGCCTATATCACAGAGATAGGGGAAATTATCTCAAGTGGCCAGAAAACCGGGGAAATCAGACCTGAGATTGATCCTTCAGCCGCTGCCGTAATGTTCATTGGCATTGTTCTTCCAGCAGGTATATTCTGGCATATGAGCTCTGAGCAGTTCGATATGCTGAAGCAGGTTGAAGCATCCTGGAAAATGTATCTTTCGGCTATAAAGGCTTAAAAATTATTATTCTTTATTCAAAGCATTATCAACTGGGGCCTGTCTTTACGTAAGCCGGGAGCAGGAATTTGCCAAAACATCATATTTGATGGAATTGCAAAAAGTCCAATCCTCGTCATTCCGGCGCAGGCCGGAATCCAGAAACATCTGAAATTACTGGATGCCGGATCAAGTCCGGCATGACTCCGATGCCTTTTAGGACTTTTTGCGAGTCCATCAAATTTGCAAGAGCATCGTTTTTATCAAAAAAAATAGCCTCAATATATTTGTGAATAAAAATTCACAAAAGGAGCCTAAATGAACAAAAAAAAGATATTGCCGTTGGTTGTCATCATAATTGCTGTTTCATACTTTTCATACAAAAAAATAGAGCTTAACAGATACAGAAACAGCGGTGTGGTAAAGGTTTCAGGCAATATCGAAATCACAGACGCTGATTTAGGGTTCAAAATACCGGGAAAAATTTCAAAAAGACTGGTTTCAGAAGGCGAAAAAATCAAGGAAGGCCAGGCAGTTGCCATAATGGACAGTTCTGACCTTGAAAAAGAAAAAGCCCTGAGGGAAGCCGAGGTCGAACTTGCCAAATCCCAGCTTGCCGAACTTGATGCAGGGTCAAGACCTGAAGAGATCGCCCAGGCAGCGGCACTTGCCAGATCTGTAAAAGCTGATGTTGAAAAGCTTAAGTCGGATTTTTCAAGACAAAGCGAACTTTTCAGGAAAAAGGTCATATCAGACAAGGAATACGAGGCAAGCAAGGCTGCCTATGATTCGGCCCAGGCTCGTCTCAAGGAAGCCCAGGAGAGGCTCTCTTTATATGAGCTCGGCCCAAGAAGCGAGAAATTAGATCAGGCAAGGGCAAATCTTCATCATGCGGTCGCAGCTTTAGAACTTGCTGAAACAAGACTTGGATATGCATGCATTTATTCTCCCCTTTCAGGTATGGTTCTGTCTCACCACGCCGAGCCAGGGGAATATGTCGGAGCAGGAACTCCGGTCGCAACTGTCGGAGATCTTGAGCATGCGTGGATAAGGGCATTTATCAGCGAGACAGATCTTGGCATGGTAAAGCAGGGGCAAAAAGCTGTTATAATCACCGACACATGGCCTGACAAAAAATTTGAGGGCACTGTCTCATTCATCTCTTCCCAGGCCGAGTTTACGCCAAAAACAGTCCAGACTGAAAAAGAAAGGGTCAAGCTTGTCTACAGAATCAAGATTGATGTTCCGAATCAGGATATGGAGCTTAAGCCTGGGATGCCTGCGGATGCTGAAATACTTACGAAACAGGATTAAAGGGGCGTCATGCCGGACTTGATCAGGCATACTGTTATTTCAGAGGCTTCTGGATTCCGGCCTGCGCCGGAATGACGGCAATCTGATTTTTTACGACTTTATCATTTATTACATTGCTAATAGGCAACTATATCTAAATGGACACGATCATTACAAAAGGCCTCACAAAAAAATTCGGGGATCTTGCGGCTGTTGAAAATCTGTCCATCAATGTGGCAGAAGGCGAATGCTTCGGTCTTGTCGGGCCTGACGGAGCAGGAAAGACAACAACTATGCGGCTTCTTACATCCATCATGGATCCGACATCAGGAGATGCATGGATTGACGGGTTACACATAGTTAAAGACAGCGAGGCAATCAAGGGGAAAATAGGATATATGAGCCAGAAATTCGGACTTTATCCTGACCTGACTGTAATGGAAAACCTCAATTTTTATGCCGATATTTACTGCGTGCCCCAAAAAGGCAGGAAAGAAAAGATCGAAAACCTTCTTTCCTTCAGCAATCTGACACCTTTCAAAAAAAGACAGGCAGGCAGGCTTTCAGGAGGAATGAAACAGAAACTCGGACTTGCCTGCGCACTGATCCATACTCCGAGAATTCTTTTTCTTGATGAGCCTACAAATGGGGTCGATCCGGTTTCAAGACGCGATTTCTGGAAAATCCTTTACCAGCTACTCAAGCAGAAAGTAACGATATTTGTGTCCACATCCTATCTTGACGAAGCTGAAAGGTGCAACAGACTGGCTCTTATCCATAAGGGAAACCTTATTGCGTCAGGAACCCCGGCCCTGATCAAAAAAATGATGCCGTCAAAAATACTTGAAATCAGCACGCTTTACCCAAGGAAAACGGCTGGGGTGCTGAAACAAAATTTTACCTGCGCTGATATAAGCCTATTTGGAGACAGGGTGCATTTTTCAGGAACGAATATAAGCGGTGATGTGGAAAACATAGAAAGTTTTCTTTCTAATTCAGGAATCGAAATCAAAACAATCAGAGAAATTGAACCGACTCTTGAGGATGTTTTTGTTTCAGCTCTCAAAAATGGTAGCGAGAATTATTAAAAAATCGACCCGTTGCAGGCATTCGGTTTAACGTCGGATTACGGACAAAGGACGCTCTAATCCGATCTACGAATGGCCTACGAATCGGCCTTTTTTAATGGCAATTTAACCATACAAGGCAGGCATGATGAATGAATTTGCTGTGCAGGTTGATCATATTGAAAAAATTTTCGGGGATTTCACGGCTGTGAACAGAATCAGCTTTAAGGTCAGAAAAGGTGAAATTTTCGGATTTCTTGGGCCAAATGGCGCTGGCAAGTCAACAACCATAAGAATGCTCTGCGGGCTTCTTGTTCCGACGTCAGGCACAGGTTCTGTTGCAGGTTTCGATATAATCAAAGATGGTGAAAAGATAAAAGAGAACATTGGCTATATGAGCCAGAAATTCTCGCTTTACGAAGATCTGACTGTCGAGGAAAATATTGATTTTTACAGCGGCATTTACAAACTTCCCAGGAGCAAAAAAAAAGACAGAAAAGACTGGGTTCTAAAAATGGCGGGGCTTGAAGATCACAAAAAAACAAAAACATCAGTGCTTTCAGGAGGCTGGAAACAGAGACTCGCCCTTGGTTGTGCAATTATACATGAGCCACCCATCCTTTTTCTGGACGAACCGACTTCAGGCGTCGATCCAATAAGCCGCAGACAGTTCTGGGAACTTATCAACGGTCTTTCGGAATCAGGAGTTACGGTATTTGTAACTACGCATTATATGGACGAAGCCGAATACTGCGACAGGATAGCGCTTATCTACAGGGGAGATCTTATTGCTCTCGGAACGTCGGGCAGTCTTAAAACCGAATTCATGAAAGAAGACATAATAGATATAGACTGCTCCCTGCCCCAGGATGCAATGGAAATACTGGAAGGTCTGAAAGGTATCAAGGAAGTAGCTCTCTTTGGGAAAGGCCTGCACGCCGTTGCAGAGGAAAATGTGGAAAAACTTGTGCCCAGGATCAAGGAGCTTCTTGGGACGAATGGATATGCTGTAAACCGCGTTGAAAAAATAATGCCGTCGCTGGAAGATGTTTTTGTTTCCATGATCGAGGCATATGACAGATCCCTTGAACCCCAGAAAGGGGTGAGCCTGTGAGATATTCAAGAATAAAGGCAGTCGCTGTAAAGGAATTCATACATATCATGAGAGATCCGAGAAGCCTTGGGATGGCAATTTTCATTCCCATGCTCCTGCTTCTCCTTTTCGGATACGCGCTAAGTCTTGATGTTGACAGAGTTCCCCTTGCTATCTGGGATCAGGATCAATCTCCTTTATCAAGGGATTTTATAAGCAGATTTGACGGCTCTCCGTACTTTAAAATAAATTCATACGTTTCGAGCTACAGAGATGCTGAACTTGCCATTGATAAAAGGGACGCCATGGCTGCGATCATTATTCCATATGATTTTTCCGCAAAAGCGGGCAAATCCGCCAAAGGGTCGGTGCAGCTGATCCTCGACGGCAGCGATTCCAACACTGCGACAATTGCCTCTGGATATGCGGACATGATCACATCCTTATGGTCTGAAGATCTTATACTTAAAAAAATACAAAAAGCCGGAGGCCGGCCTGTTTTAAATCCTGTGGAGCTCAGGCCAAGGGTCTGGTTCAATTATGACCTCGAATCAAGGAACTACATCATACCAGGCCTTATTGCAGTAATAATGATGGTTATTTCTGCACTTCTCACATCCCTTACAATAGCCAGGGAATGGGAACAGGGCACAATGGAACAGCTTATTTCAACTCCTGTAAAAGGCCATGAACTCATTTTTGGCAAACTTCTTCCATATTTTATCATTGGAATGACGGACGTAGCCATAGCTGTCATCATGGGAGAATTTCTTTTCCATGTTCCAATGCGAGGAAGCCTCGTGATGCTCTTCTTCATGTCAGGAGTCTTTCTTGCCGGAGCCTTAAGCCTTGGAATCCTGATCAGCATAATTGCCAAAAACCAGTTCCTTGCAAGCCAGGTTGCAATGATAATGACTTTTCTGCCGTCGTTCCTTCTTTCCGGCTTCATGTCTGCAATAAGCAATATGCCAAAACCTTTGCAGATAGCGACCCACGTAATACCGGCGAGATATTTTGTTACAATACTCAAAGGCATATACCTTAAAGGAGCCGGATTAAGGGTTCTTGCGGCTGAAGCAAGTCTGCTTGCGGTGTTTGGAATTATTGTGATGGTTGTTGCAAACAAAAAATTCAAAAAGAAACTAGGATAAATAGTTGACAAGGTCACAAAAAGTCCGATTCTCGTCATTCCGGCGCAGGCCGGAATCCAGAAGTATTTGAAAATACTGGATGCCGGATCAAGTCCGGCATGACGACACCGCCCATTTTTGACTTTTTGCGAGGACATCAATAGTTACGCTGAAACGACCGTCTCGGCCACAACAGGTGTTATAGGGATCATCATGTTTGAACGCATTTTAATAATGCTAAGAAAAGAGTTTATCCAGGTTTTCAGGGACCCAAAAATGACGAGGGTAATCCTTGTTGTGCCTGTGGTTCAGATGATGGTTTTTGGCTATGCTGTTACGACTGATGTCAAACATGTTTCAACAGCCCTCCTTGATCTGGATAACAGCGTAAAAAGCAGGGAATATATTTCAGACTTCAAAGGTTCCGGGCATTTTGATTTTACGGCTTTCCCTGAAAATGATTCTGTTGCCTCAGACCTTCTTGACAAGGGAAAGGTTCGCGCTGTCATAAGGATAAACAGAGGGTTTGACGAGGATATCAGGGCTGGAAGAACATCAGAGGTACAGCTCCTGCTTGATGGTACTGATTCAAATTCCGCAAGGATAATAGCTGATTACAGCATGAAAATAACATCAGAGTTTTCAAAAAAAATGACGGGCACTACCGGAAAATACGAAGGTATAAGCCTTGAAAAGCGGGCATGGTTCAATGACAATCTTGAAAGCAGGAACTTCTATGTCCCAGGAGTAATGGCCATAATGGTCATGCTCATAACTCTCATGCTGACAAGCATGGCTGTTGTCAGGGAAAAAGAGGTTGGAACCATAGAGCAGATTCTGGTCACGCCTATAAAAACCCATGAATTCATTATAGGAAAAACCATTCCCTTTGCAATAATCGGATACATAGACGTTCTCATAGTAACACTGGTTGGTGCGTTCTGGTTTGAAATACCAATAAGGGGCAGCCTGTTCCTTCTTTTCGGAGGGTCAACTCTTTATATAATGACAGCCCTCGGTATTGGCCTTCTTATTTCAACGGTCAGCGAAACCCAGCAGCAGGCCATGATGAGTACCTTCTTCTTTTTTTTCCCTGCTGTTCTTCTTTCAGGCTTCATGTTTCCCATAGCCAATATGCCGGAAATTGTTCAGTGGATAACACTTTTAAATCCTCTGAGGTATTTCCTGATAATTGTCAGGGGGATTTTTCTGAAAGGCATTGGCATTGAAATTCTCTGGCCGCAGTTCTGCGCTCTTGGTCTTATGGCAACAAGCATGCTTTTTGCTTCGATAAAAGCATTCAAAAAAACAGTTTCATAAAGAGGCTTTAAATGAAAAAGATCATTAAATATTTAAATTTAAAGGACTCGCAAAAAGTCCAAAAGAGGTATCGGCGTCATGCAGGACTTGATCCGGCATCCTGTATTTTCAGTAAGTTCTGGATTCCGGCCTGCGCCGGAATGAAGGGAATCGGACTTTTTGCGACCTTGTCAAATTTATTCTATATCATATCAGTATGTGCTATCTTTTTTTCAGGGTGTTCATCATTAAATGCACCGCCCCAGCCACCATCCATTGATTCATATTCAGCTCCGGACTCAGTCCCGATCACTGAAAAACAAGGATTACATCAGCCGGGCGAAAACAAAACCTCAGTCCCTGAAGCAGGCTACAGCGAACTGACTCTTGATGAATGCGTTAGTATCGCCCTTGAAAAAAACCCGGCGAGGCAGTCTGCCGAAGCCACAGTGAGCATGGCCGAAGAAAACGCTGGCATTGCCAAAGCTCCTTATTACCCTGAAGTATCAGCTTCAGCAGGATATTCAAGATTCCAGAGACATGCATTTTTGCCAGGAAATCTTCCCATAAAATCAGACTCGACTTTAATCGGGCCAGAAAACGACTGGACAAGCGCCATAAGCGCAAGGCTGACCATTTATGATTTTGGTGAAAGAAGCGCGAGGCTCGGTTCAGCACTCGCAAGAAAAGAAGCAGCGTCTGACGAGGCCGAAAAAATCAGGCAAGAAATAATAACAGGAGTTAACAGATCTTTTTACGGTCTAATGGCTGCCAGCCAGGCAAGGGAAGTTGCGCTTAAAAATCTTGAAAGAAATGAAAGCCAGCTCAAGAGCGCGGAATCACGATACGAAGTTGGCGCTGTGTCCCGTACCGATGTTTTGCGTGCAAGGGTTGGGGTTGCAGACGCCAAACTGAGTGTTGTAAAGACAGAAAGCTTGATATCCATGGCATCAGGAGATCTTAACACTGTGATGGGCCTGCCTGTTGAACGACCCATAAAAATCCGGGCATCCGGACCAGAAATACAAATGCCTGAAAAAAAGCTCCTTGATCAAGCCTTTATTCAGGCAAAAGAAAAAAGGCCCGAGCTGAAAGCAGCCATGCAGAAAATATCAGCGGCAAAATTTGGCGTCGAAGAGGCAAGGGCCGGATTCGGGCCAAAACTCAAGGCCCAGGCAAGCTATGGCTGGGAGGATGATACATGGACACCGAATGATAAAACATGGCTTGCCGGATTAAGTGTTGAAATACCTGTTTTCACAGGATTTGCCAAGACACATAATCTTGCAGGAAAAAAAGCTGAGTTAAAAAAAGAAGAAGCGGAAGCGATCCGCCTTATTCAAAACGTAAGACAGGAAGTTTGGAAATCATATACAAAACTTAAGGAATCATTTGAGGCATTTCAGGCATCTGAAAGCATGGTTAAGGAAGCCGAGGAAAGTCACAGATCAACAAAGGAAAGATATGAGGCTGGCGCAGCTACCATAACAGATCTTCTGGATGCCCAGGTTTCCCTTACCAAGGCTGACGCTAACAGGGTAAATGCAAAATGGGATTATTATGTTTCCGAAGCTGAATTCAAAAAAGCCTCTGGCGGGTTGTAAGGCATATATGCGGGGCTTGACCTGTCACCTGCGGGTCGCTTTTGAAAGATGGACTCACAAGAAGTAAAATAAGGCGGTGGCGTCATGTCGTACTTGATACGGCATCCAGTACTTTCAGATATTTATGGATTACGGCCTGCTCCAGAATGAAGGTAATCGGACTTTTGCGACCTTGTCTTGAAAAAAGCTACGCAAAAACTTTGATGATTGGGAATGTGAAATTTGAAAAAAAAACTGATTCTTGCAGGAGGCGGACACGCCCATCTCCTCACGCTGGCCCACATGCGCGAGATCACTTCAAGTGGTCATGAAGTGACCCTTGTCAGCCCATCTGAATTTCATTATTATTCGGGCATGGGGCCTGGAATGCTTGGAGGTATTTATGAACCTGAAGACATAAGTTTCAATATAAAAAAAATGACCGAGGCAGGTGGAGGATCTTTCGTAAGGGACTCGGTGGAAAAAGTTGACCCTATGGAAAAAACTCTTTTTCTAAGGTCAGGCAACAGACTGAAATACGATATGGTCTCTTTTAACACGGGAAGCATGGTTTCCTTTAAAACAACAGTTTCAAATTCTACCGATATATTCACCGTAAAACCTGTTGAAAATCTCTTTATTGCCAGAAACAGACTGATTCAACTTTGCAGAAACAAAAAAAAATCAGTGGCCATAATAGGAGGAGGCCCGGCCGGAGCAGAAATTGCCGGAAACATTCATTCGCTATGTAAAAAAGCGAATCTCATTCACCCGGAAATCAATCTCTACTGCGACGGATTCATGTCGAGATTTTCTTCATATTTTTCAAGCCTTGTAAAAAAATCGCTGGTGGAAAAGAATGTCAGGATCAATGAGCAGTTCTCTGCAACTTATATTGAACAAGGCTTGATAAGATTTGATAACGGTAAAACCGTAAAACCGGATCTTATTTTCATTGCAACAGGAGTAGCCCCCTCCCCTGTTTTTAAAAACTCTAATATGGAAACAGGTCCTGACGGAGGACTTTCTGTAAACAGGTTCCTTCAATCCATAAACCACCCTGAAATTTTCGGAGGCGGAGACTGCATCCATTTCAAAGATCTACCACTTGACAAGGCTGGTGTTTACGCGGTCAGAGAGGCGTCAGTCCTGCTAAAGAATATTCTTGCTTTCCTTGGCAATAATATTCTGCAACCATTTTATACAGACAATGACTATCTTATGATCCTTAACACTGGGAACAGAAATGGAATCCTTAAAAAGGGAAGGTGTGTATTTGAAGGCAAGGCAGCCTTTATACTCAAGGATTATATAGACAGACGGTTCATGAAAAAATTTGGCTCGGGGTAATTCCCTGCGCTAATTTTGAACATATTTTTGAATATGCGGCATGAACATTGATGGCTTCGCAAAAAGTCAAAAAAAAGGCGGCGGCGTCATGCCTGACTTGATCCGGCATCCAGTATTTTCAGCTACTTCTGGATTCCGGTCTGCGCTGGAATGACGAGAATTCGAGTTTTTGCGGTTTCATGAACATTGACATAAATTGAATGAAATGGGAAAATCCGTAAAAAAGTCAGCTCAGCCAACCAAATTCAAAAAAATGAAAGGCTTTCAAAATGAAAACCATAAACAAACTGATAGGATTAAGCATTTTAACGGCAGCATTGTTTATTTCCAGCCCTGTATTTGCCCTTGAATGGAAGGGCGGAGTGGATTTCATGTTCGGGAAAAAAGAGCTGGACAGCGACTGGACCCCTGTGGATTCATGGCAGGAATTCGGAGTCATGCTTTCCTTCACCGAAGCTGATCTGCCATTTGGCATAACATTGGGATATCTTACAGGCAACGATGACAGTCTGTCTGTTTCTGAAGGCAGGGGAATCAATATTGAGGGCCAGACAGACGAATTCCTGCTTGGTCTTAGAAAAGAATTTTCGCCTCCACAAGCAGATTTCTTCAGAGTTTATATAAATGGTGGCTATACTGCAATCAAATGGGATATCGAAACTACTTACAGTAACGCTGGAGCTGTTTCTGGCTCGACAGAAGAGGATGACTGGGCCCATGGTTTCTGGCTCGGAGGCGGAATGTATTTTATTTTCGCAAAAAATGCGGCAATAGGCATTGATTACAAATATACTGACGCATCCTCAGATATTAATACTGCTTTCGGAGAAAGAACCCTTGAAGCAGGGGGCTCCCATTATTCTGCCTTTGTGGGCTGGAGATTCTGATTTCACCGGTTAATTATCTGAAATTTTTTGCGGAGCTTTTTTCAAAAAGCGACCCGCAGGAGGCATGCTGATAAATGTCGGATTACGAGCAAAGAACGCTCTAATCCGACCTACTAATTAGACTTTTTGCGACCTTAACAAAATTACGCCTATTGAATCCACATAATGACTGAATCGACTATTTCTGCTTTTCTAAATTTGATGGACTCGCAAAAAGCCCCAAAAAGGCATCGGAGTCATGCCGGACTTGATCTGGCATCAAGTAATTTCAGCCACATCTGGATTCCGGCCTGCGCAGGAATGACAGTAATCGGACTTTTTGCGACTCTGTCAAATTTCAAAGTATTACCACTATGAATATAAAACTTATCGAAACCCATGAATCAGTTGACTGGGCCATACTTGCGGGCGTCTATGAGAAGGCTCCGCTTGGCACACGCGACCCTGTGAAGCTTGAGGCTGTTTTTAAAAACAGCGAACACAAATGCTTTATTTTTGATCAGAAGAATATAATTGGAGCCGCCCGGGCAATATCAGACGGATTTGACTGTGCAGTAATATGTGACGTGGCGATTCTGCCCGAATATCAAGGTCATAGACTAGGCAAAATGATGCTGGATCACCTGATGAAAAAACTTGGGGGACATAACAAAATACTTCTTTACGCAGCGCCAGGAAAGGACGGTTTTTATCTGAAACTTGGTTTCAGAAAGATGAAAACCGCAATGGCAATATTTTCTGACCAGGACAAAGCCTTTAAGGGCGGATTTATTGAATAATCATAAATATTCACTTTTGATGATCTCGCAAAAGGTCAGGAAAGGGGTTCAGCGTCATGCCGAACTTGATCCTGCATCTTTGTATTTTCAGACAGTTCTTGATTCCATATCAGGAAAGTTTTTGCGGAGCTTTTTTTAAAAAGCGACCCGCCGGAGTTATTCAGGATCAATGTCGGGTTACGAGCAGAGGGCGCTCAAACACGACCGATGATTGGCCTACAATTGGCCTTTTTTACAGCAATTCAACCAACACCGGAATTTATTTAATGTTCTCCAATTTCATATATTTCATTGCCGCAATACTCCTATTCGGCGCATATGAGCAAAACGCCATTCCTGGTGAAAATAGCACCACTTGGCTTCTTTATCCTTCGTTTGGGATATTGTTTTTTTTCTTTCTTATCGAATTTTTCTTTTTCAGGAATCTTTGTAAAAGAGTGGATCATGAAAATATTGAAAAATCAGACCATGATTTTACAAGGGCATCAGGATTTTTCTCCATAGCCGTACTTATTATTTACGGAGCCTTTATCTATTTGCTGAATATCTCCGAATATGTTCCTGATTTTAGTAAGCACCCGGACATACAGACATTCAAGAATCTCGTTGTTCTGTCATTCTTTATCATCCTTATTTCAGCGCACTGGTCTGCATCATACCAGGCGTATAAAAGAATCTATTCTGAAAACGAAGGCGTTTTAGCCTATATAAAATCGCAATTGATGTTTTCTGTGCCTGTAATTTTCCCTTGGCTTATTCTGTCCATTTTTTCAGATATTATTAATGTATTACCTTTACCCGATTTAAGAAAATGGCTCGCATCAACTGAAGGTGAACTTTTTTTCTTTGTCTTTCTTATTATAGTAATGTCATTTGCAGCACCTTTTCTGATCATGACCGCATGGAAATGCAGACCATTAAAAGCAGACAGAAGCCATGAAATAATTGAAGGCATATGTAGGAAAACAGGGATCAAATTCAGAAAGATTCTGGAATGGCCTCTTAAAGGAGGCAACGCGATTACCGCCGGAGTAATGGGCGTTTTTACAAGATTCAGATACCTGCTAATTACACCCGGCCTGATAAGAAGTATGACAGATGATGAACTTGGCGCTGTGGTTGCACATGAAATTGGCCATGTAAAATACAGACATATGATACTTTATATGGTGGTCATAGGGGCTTTTTCCTTTACATCAATAATCCTTGCGCCGAGCCTTGAGGAAATACTCGCCTTTTCAGGTATTCTCACGACATCACTCGAGCCACATGCCATGGCAACAAGATACATTTCCTTCATTCCTGGAATCATATCCGTAATTTTTTTCATAGCTTTCATACGGTTTGTCTTTGGATTTTTCATGAGGAATTTTGAGAGACAGGCTGATTCCTTTGCCGCAAGAATCATGGGAAGCCCAATGCCTCTGGTAAGGGCCTTTTACCGGATCGTTTTGCTGTCGCGTCAGAACCCTGAAAAACCAAGCTGGCATCATTTCAGCATAAAGCAGAGAATAGATTTTGTACTCAAATGCGAAGGCTCTCCAAATGTCATAAAAGCACAGGACAAAAAGGTTTTTATGTCACTTGCAGCCTATTTTTCAATTCTTTTGATTGTAATTATGTCGACAGGCATTTACGAAAAATCAGATTTCAGGGACACGCTTTTTAGAAAATTTCTAACAGATGTCAGCAAGGGAGAATTAAAGCAGCATGAAATGGATCAGATAATGGCCGATTCATATTACATGAAAGGAAATATTGAAAAATCGGCTTTTTTTTATGAACAGGCAGATCAAAAAAACCCGGACAACCCTGAGGTTCTCAATTCGCTCGCATGGATTTATGCGACATCTGAAAAACCATCTTTAAGAAACCCTGTAAAAGCTGTCGAACTTGCAAAAAAAGCGGTCTTATTAAAACCAGAGTCCCCTCATATTTGGGACACACTTGCGGAAAGCTGTTTTGCATCCGAAGATTACTCAAATGCCATAAACTATGGGAAAAAGGCGATCAGCCTGGCCGAAGAAAAAGACCTTGACTACTATAAGGAGCAGCTTGAAAAATACGGTAAAAAAGCAGGGATGGGCCAAAGTGCCTGGAAATAGATCCATTAAAGTTGGCTATGTTTAAACCGAAATAATGAATTTTTGTGTATTTCTTCATCTTGGGGAACTATTTGTAAAAGGTGCTTAAAGTCCCCTCAAAAACTTTATGAATATTTAGCAATAACAGGCTGATGCCATATATTATCATTCTTGTTATTTAAAAGTTTTTCTGATTACCACTCTGCTTCAGCCATAGAAAGCATGGTTGATGGCATGGGTGGAGTCCTAAGAGCAACATAAATCAGTCTGTGAATCATGGACGGCAGATCATATCGGCGATTGAATCTGTACTGAAATTCTGCCAGGTACCGCGGAACATGCTTGCGATTAATTGCATGATAAGTACCTTTGAGCGCATTTTTTAAGTTACCAAGTATTATATTGACCCATTTGAAGGATGGATGCTCTACAGCTGCTTTACCACCTCCAGTAACATGGGGTTCGTGCTGGAAACCAGCGAGCTC
>NZ_AUEY01000026.1 GCF_000426225.1 Desulforegula conservatrix Mb1Pa | reverse complement strand
GTTTCCAGCACGAACCCCATGTTACTGGAGGTGGTAAAGCAGCTGTAGAGCATCCATCCTTCAAATGGGTCAATATAATACTTGGTAACTTAAAAAATGCGCTCAAAGGTACTTATCATGCAATTAATCGCAAGCATGTTCCGCGGTACCTGGCAGAATTTCAGTACAGATTCAATCGCCGATATGATCTGCCGTCCATGATTCACAGACTGATTTATGTTGCTCTTAGGACTCCACCCATGCCATCAACCATGCTTTCTATGGCTGAAGCAGAGTGGTAATCAGAATTATTAATGACATATATTCTCATGGCATGTTATAGCTACCGATCAATTCTATAATAATATTGTTTCATTTGTATTCAAACTGGCAGCAGTCAGCAAGTTGGTAGCATGAATGTTCGCAAGGCGCACGTTCTTTCCTTGTGTTCACCTGCCTTTTGAATGTAGACAGGAATGATGAGGCCCAGAGAATTTGTATGGTCAATATAAGACTTAATATTACCCTTCCAAATCATATTGTGGATGACATCAAGGAACTCTACGGGCAACGCGGCCTGAGCCAGTTCCTTGCTGACGCTGCTAACGAGAAACTCCTTGAAATAAAAAAACAAGCTTATCAGGGACTCATCGAGGGATATCAGGCCACTGCGTCCGAAACTGTGGAAGTTCTTAAAAAATTCGAGTCTGCATATACTGAGAAACCTGATGTATAAACGTTGTGGAATATATCAGGTGAGCCTTTCGCAGTGCTGGGAAGAAAATTCATCTGTTTCTCCTTGTCTTGTTATCAGCAATAATATCAGCAACGGATTTTCACCTGTGCTTACTGTTGCTCCGCTTATATTTTCAAGCCTTGACAAGATCTACGAGTTCGAGACATTTCTTCCCGCCGTATCAAATGGTCTTGGAAAAGATGCAAAGATAAGTTCCCACATAATCTTGACCATTAACAAAACCAGAGTGATAGGAGAGCGGATAGCCTTTTTGCCAAAATCGATCATGTCTAATGTTGACAAGACCCTGCGTACGCACCTTGATTTATTGTAGATTCCTAACTTGGACGACTGTAGGCTCCTCTATGGCGAAATCATCAGGCTTTGGAGTAATGGGCAAGCTCAAGAAGCGTTCCGTCTGGGTCTAAGAAATAACACAGGGTTTTTCTGCCTGAATCATGGGCGATTATGTATTCAGGAACAGTTGCCGGGCCTCCCACAATTTTAACACCAGCCGCCCTTATTTTTTTTACCGCAGCCTCCATATCATCCACTTGGAAAGCAATATGTCTTAGGCCAATGGTGTTTGGCATAGAATTAGGCCCAAAGCATTTTCCTTCAGGGGTTTTATAGCAGAGAAGCTCGATTCTGGGGCCTGAATCCATACTTATAAAAACCACATCTGCTAATATACTTTTGAGGCCGGTTACTTTTTCAATCCATTCGCCCTCAAGATGACCCCTTCTAATTTCCTTGAATCCTAATACCTGGGTGTAAAATTCAACCGATTTTTCAAGGTCAGACACCACAATATTTATATGGTCAACATTGTTCAGCATATTTTATCCTTTTCAAGACAAGAATGATATGGCATAAAGCTAGAGTAAACTTTAACAATGAATGGTAATCAAAATTTATAATGCTGATTCTGCGATCCAGCAGACTGGAAATTAATTATGCCAAATAGCAGAAATACTCCACTAAAAACAGGCCGATTTCTTGGGATTCATTCGATTCCAGCCTATATATCCACTATTTTTCTTGCTGAATATGAAAATGCTCTTCTTCTTCTTGATGCAGGTTGCAAATGCGATGTCAAAAGAGTCGTGGATTTTATAAAACATGGCTTAAATAGGCCGATATCAGACCTTAAGCTTGTGATATCAAGCCATACCCATCCTGATCACGCAGGTGGCATCCAATATTTCAGAAAAAGATATGGAATTCCGGTTGCAGGCCCTCATAATCTGAATGACTGGTATTCAGGGTTTGGCGGCTATATCCAGCACAAGGTTGATACTGCGCTCGGATACTGGGTTGCAAAGGTTTATAACAGAAAATTCGAGGATATGTTTTATGGCAGGAGCTATGAGCTTGATTTTAAGCTTAGAGATGGTATCAGACTTCCTTTTTTTTCTGACTGGACAGTCTATGAAACACCTGGCCACACAAGCCATGACATAGTTGTCCATAACAGAAAGGAAAAAATTCTTTATGTTGGCGATCTGTGTCTTATGGTGAACGGTAAATTTATTCCTCCTTTTCCAGTAAGCTACCCAGAAGTAATGAAAAAATCCCTGAAAAAAATTGAGTCATTGAGATCTGAAAAGGTTCTTCTGGCCCACGGAGGGTTTCTTACTCCGCGCAAGCTTACAACCATTACAGAAGCCATTGCGAAGCAGATATGCAGAGGAATTCCAAAGCATCTGAAGCCTTTGACTCATTTTGAGGGAATAAACGGAGAAGCCCACAGAAAGCCATGATTTTTTGTGCCGTTTCAAAAACTTTCTTTTATGTCGTCTTTATATATGGATATTCCTGCTCCGGCTGGCCGTTTTTTGGAAAAAGCCCGGCAAAAACTTTTCAGCAATGTAAATAAATTCATTATGATGGTCTCGAAAAAGTCAATAAAGGCCTTCAACGTTATGCCTGACTTGACCGGCATCTTTGTATTTTCAGATATTTATAGATGCCGGTATGACTGAAATCGGACTTTTTGCGGCCTTGCCAATTATTATTTGGCTTTAAACCAGCAGAGGCCCCGGAGTGTTTCCAAATTGATCGTCAGGCACTTTAATCGATGCCGGAAATAGTCTGTTGACATAGCCTTATAACAAGGCTACATCCCTTTATATACACGGCTGGATTTTATAAGTTCACCGTTTTTACAGCCTTATTATTTCTAGCTGCAAGGGGTCATATTATATTTGATTTCCTTGCTTTTTTTCACAAACCTGCAGAATCGGAATCATTGGGATGACCCACTCAATTCTTGATTTTATCGGCAATACCCCACTTATTGAAATCAGTAGACTTAATCCTAATCCTTCGAAGGTAAAGATCTTTGCCAAGCTTGAATATATGAATCCGGGCGGATCCATAAAGGACAGGGCAGCTCTTTATCTGATAAACGAGGCTGAAAAATCAGGGGACCTGACCCATGACAAGATCGTCGTGGAAGCGACAAGCGGCAACACAGGAATAGGACTTGCCCTGGTTTGTGCAGTTAAAGGATACAGGCTTCTTCTGACGATGTCAGAGGCCGCAAGTGTGGAGCGGCAGAAGATTTTAAGGGCAAGAGGCGCTGAAATACTGCTTACTCCCGGCCAGATGGGTACTGACGGAGCAATTGAAGAGGCTTATCGCCTTGGCAGAGAGAATCCATCTTTATATTTTGTTACTGACCAGTTCAATAATGAAGCTAACTGGATGGCTCATTACCGTGGAACTGCCGAAGAAATATGGAATCAGACAGATGGCAGAATCACCCATTTCATTGCGACTATGGGAACCACAGGCACTCTTATGGGGTGTTCAAGAAGACTTAAGGAGTTCAATCCTGAAATCAGAATAATAGGCGTTGAGCCATATCTTGGTCACAAGATCCAGGGCCTCAAAAATCTTCGTGAAGCCTATGTTCCTGAAATATTCGATAAAAAACGTCTTGATGAAAAACTTAATATCGAAGACGAAGAAGCGTATGAAATGGCAAGAAGACTTTCTAAAGAAGAAGGCCTTTTTGTCGGAATGAGCAGTGGCGCGGCCATGGCAATGGCTGTCAGAAAAGCAAAAGAACTGGAAGAGGGTATTATCGTCGTAATTTTTCCTGACAGCGGAGAACGCTACCTCAGCACCTCTCTTTTTACAGTGCAGACTCCTCTTGATTTCAAACTCTTTAATACACTCACAAGGCGCAAGGAAGTTATCGAGCCAATTCTTCCAGGAAAGATAAATATGTATTCATGCGGCCCTACTGCCCATGATGTCATGCATCTTGGTGAATGCCGCAGATTTGTCTTTGCTGATCTTATCTACAGATATCTTGCTTATCATGGGTTTGAAGTCAACCATGTCATTAATATTACGGACATGGATGACAAAACCATAGAAAAGTCTGAAAAGACAGGGCAGAGCCTTGCTGATTTTACAGAGCACTATATAAAGCTTTTTAAAGATGATTGTGATTTTCTGAATATCATTCCAGCAAAAAAATATCCAAAAGTGTCAGAACATCTTGGAGATATGGTGGAAATGACAGAAAAGCTTGTCGAAAAGGGTGTGGCTTACGAAAAATACCATTCCATTTATTTCGATATTTCAAAAATTTCCGAATACGGCGGGCTTTCAGGCGTTGATCTTGAAAAAATAAGGCTCGGTGCCACTGTTGATCTTGATGAATATGAAAAGGAAAATCCCAGGGATTTTACTTTATTTAGAAGAATAAGGCTTTCAGAGCTTAAACGCGGAATCTATATCAAGACCAAGTGGGGGAATGTCAGGCCTTCATGGCATATTCAGTGTGCGGCAATGTCCATGAAATATCTTGGCGGAACATTTGATATACATACAAGCAGCATTCATCTTCTTTTTCCTCACCACGAGAATGAAATGGCAATTGCCATGGCACTCACAGGCAAACCGCTTGCAAATTCATGGGCACATTGTGAAAGGGTTATTTCCGAAGGCAGGATTGTTGATGACAAAGGATTCAGGCTTACTCTCAGAGATCTTATCGAGAAGGGTTGGAATTCAAGGGTTATCAGATTCTGGTTCTTGTCCACTCACTACAGAAAGCCTTTGACTTATAGTGATTCGAGTCTTGAGGCCGCTTCAAAGAGTCTTTCAAGAATAGATTTATGTATTAGCTCCATTCTCGGATACCAGGGCGGAACTCCTCATCATGATATTGATCAGTTTGTCTATGATATCAGGAAGGAATTCAATGATGCCATGGATGACGATATGAATATTTCTGAAGTCATGGCTGCTCTTTTCAAGGCTGTGAAAAAGGTTAATTCCCTTGTGCTTGAAAAGAGAATTTCATCAGAAGATGCAGTTAAAATTCTTGATGCTTTCAGGAAAATAGATGGGGTTCTTGGGGTAATGGTTTTTTCAGTTACAGCTGAAAGTCCTGAAATTAATGCCCTTATAGAAGAAAGAAATCTTGCCAGATCCAATAAGGATTGGGAAAGGTCAGATAGAATAAGAGACAGGCTGATAGCGCTTGGCGTTGTTGTCCAGGATGAGAGGTCATAAATGATTACTGATGTTCCTGTTTATTTCCCTTTTACTTTTATGGAACCGGAAAGGGTCGAAAAACTTTTTAGTTTTATGGGCCAGTTTAAGGCATACAGGGTTTTTGAAAGAAACGTATCAGATGAGATTTCTAAATTAGAGGCGGATGGGAAAATAATATGCGAACTATTCAGACTGTCATCGGATAAATCCGTAAAAATAGCTCATGGATTTCTGGACTGGTCAAAAAACATGGAGTCTATTGATCTTAAAGCTGTTGCAGCTTTCTTCAACCATATTGATCCGTTTAATGAGTCAGTTGATATAATGGGCAGCATGGATGGAATCGATAAAGATCCTGAAGACGACCATCAATCGTTTGATGAACTGCTCTTAAGACAGGAAATAACTCTTTTTCTGATTCAGCTTCTTGACCGTCAGGAATATGATATTAATAGTGCGCTCAGGCGTATTTCACAGAACCATAAAAGGCTTTTTATTGATCCTGAAAAGAAGAATAATGATTTTGAGGATAATGCTTCTTTTGATCTGTCCGGTTTCAGGCTTGATAATATGAAGTCGAGGGTGGTTTCGTGGCTGGCGGCATTCTTTTTTTTGTCTGGCCAAAGCAGAATGATATTTACGGACGAGAAGGAAGCCTTTATAGCCTTCAGTGAATTTTTTAAGAATGGTGAAATAAAGTTCTATAAAGCCAAAAAAGGAAAAGATGGGATTGCTAACTCAGATTTATTGAAGCTCGCATGGCATGTTAGTGAGAATCATAAATTTGATCCAAATTTTTTTGAGCTTCTGGAAAACGGGGAGCAGATTGTGGAAAATCCTGGCAACTTGTTTTTTGCTGCTTCTGATCCTTCAGACTTTAGGAAAGCACTGGCAGGAGCGCTTGGGTTAAAATTAGATGCTTTTGCTGGATATTCTTTATTATCAGATAATTGTATCTTTCCTGTTGTCTGTTTTGTTGCTTAAAACTTGTCCGCCTGTTTTTTTTTATTTCACAAGGTTGACATGCCAAATCAAACAAAATATAAAATTGGCGTTTCATTAAAAAAGCACATCTGGAGCTTTAAAATAAACTGTGTCTTATGGTTTTGAATAACCTTCACTTTTTGTTTTATGCCTTCAGCCACTCTCTTTTTTTATAGATGTTTAGTTGATGTTTTTCGTTATTTTTTTTCATGAAAATATGAATTTCATGCTTTACAAAAAAATACCGGCATATAATATGGGGTTCCATAAAGTATAATTAAAAAGATCCTTAAGGAGGGAATTAATCATGGGTTTCAATCCAATAGTTGATGAAGCAAAATGCCAGGGCTGTGAAGAATGCGTAGATGTATGTCCAGTAAACGTATTTGAAATGCAGGATGGAAAATCAGTTCCAGTTAATGCAGAAGAATGTCTTGGTTGTGAAAGCTGCGTTGAAGTATGTGAGCCAGGCGCAATCACCATCGAGGAAAGCTAATTTAAAGCTTTTATTCCGGTTTCTCTCCAATGAGGGAAACCGGTTTTTTATTTATTCCTGCCATAAAATTTCATAAAAATCCGCTCTGAATATTATCCTAAGTTTAAATCAAGTTAACATGGATTATTGCCGTAAAATGAACAGTTTTTTTCATGGGTATTTTTTTCAAAAACCCCATTGATTCTTTGGTTTTCATTAATCTATCTTTTTTATTTTCAGTAATTTCGAAAGCACAACTGCACTTAAGGAAATAACTGCGCTGAACAGGGCCCCCATTTTTGCTGCTCCTTGGACTTCCCCTGTAAAAGCCTGGCCTGCGACAAAAAGCGCTACTGTAAGGCCAAGTCCAGCCACGTTGCCTGCCACAAAAAGGGTCTTGCTGTCCATTCTGTCAGGCAGTGGGAATCCCATGGCCATTCCTATCCTGCCAAAAACGAAGACTCCAATGGTTTTTCCAAAAAGAAGGGAACAAAATACGAGCCAGGTTGCGGTTGATATTTCTGAAAACTCAACGCCTGCATTTGAAATTCCGAACATAAGCAGTCCGAAGTCTACTATGACTTTCCATTCGTGCTCGAATTTTGCGAGTGGGGTCTGATCAGAAGGATCATCCTCGTAGAGTTCGCCTTTTGAAACTTCGGTACATGGCATAAAAGGGACTATGAAAATTAACGCAAGGGCAGGGTGCATGTGTGCGAGAAAGAGTCCTGTCCATGATGGTATGCCTCCAAGAATAAGATATGGCCAGTAGTTTTTCGTATTATATTTTCTCAGCAGATACGCTGCTATCATGGCTGCAAAAACAAGTAAAAACCAGGCAGGGTTAACAGGGTTATTAAGATCAGGATAAAATATGGCTATTATCACAAGTCCAATGGCATCGTCAGCGATTGCAAGCAGAAGAAGAAACGATACTGCCGGGTGATCGGAACCGAATACAAATCTGGCCAGCAGCCATGCAAGGGCAATGTCGGTTGCTGTGGGTATTCCCCATCCGTTTGCAAATTCTGGTGAGCCTATGAAATGGTTCATTGTTATATAGACAACAATAGGGCCGGTGACTCCTCCAAGAGTTGCAATGATCGGATTGATAGCTTTTTTTATCGGGTTTAGATTTCCACCCGGATGAAAACTTTTTGTTATTTCAACGGCAGCAATGGCAAAGAAAAACACCATGAAAACATCATTTACAAAAAAATGAAAATCTATGTTTTTAAACCATTTTGCCTCGTTAAGGTGATGGTAGGTATCTGGAGATAGGTTGGCCCAGATTAGTCCTATTATTACTCCTGATATGAGAGGTATTGAAAATTCCCTCAATAAATTAATTGTTCTGCGCATTGTTTATCCTTATTAAAGAAATTGGCAACGAAACAGGAAAATATTGATTATGAAGAACTGCCTCGTTTTTCAGCCATTCCGGCGAAGACCTGAATCAATAAGTGGCTGAAATTAATGGACGCCCTATCAAGTCAGGTGACGCTTAAGCCCTTTGAGACTCCATCAGTTTTAAAGGCTCTGTTCCCATTTAGTGCCGAATATTTTTTCCCCAATAAAAAGCTGATACTTTTAATAAAAAAGCGACCTCGGGGAGGAATGTACCTTAGGACACTTAAAGACACAGTTGTGAAAGGGAGTCCTTGTATGGTCAATTTGCCATCAAAAATCAGGCCTATTGCCCCTTTTTGCCGGACTCCCTGAAAAACCTGTCTTTTTCGCTGTATATGCATCCGCAGTAATTCTGTCTGTACATTCCTTTTTCCTTTGATACTTCTATGCCCTTTTTCCAGCCTTCGCGGAAGTCCACATATATAAAAGGTATGTCCAGGTTCTTTGAAACAGCTTCTCCTGTTTCACGAATAAGTTCATGATTCTGGAATCTGCTGTACAAAAGCGTGCTCGAGAAGCCGTCGAATCTGCCGCTTTTGGCCATCAGGGCCGTGGTGCTCAATCTCTCATGGTAGCAGAATCTGCACCTTTCCTTTTCCCTGTAAACCATCTTCCTCAGGAACTCCTCAAGCTCATATCCTTTCTGAACGATTACTTTCAGATTTGATTCTTCGGCAAATGAAAGGAGCGTCTCTTCCCTTTTTTTGCATTCAGTATAAGGATGAATGTTATGTCTGTAATAAAAGCCTGTAACTTGGAAATCTTTTTCTCTTAGGACATCAAGAGGGTAAATAGTGCATGGGCCGCAGCATGTGTGAAGAAGTATTTTCAAGATCTTCCCCCAAAAATTGCGGTTCCGACCCTGACAAGAGTCGCGCCTTCGCTTATGGCAACTTCAAAGTCATCACTCATGCCCATGGACAGTTCATCCATTAATACTCCGGGAATGTTGTTAGCCCTGATTTCATCAGAAATATTTTTAAGCTTCCTGAAGAAGGCTCTGGCTTCCTCCGGGTTTTCGACCGGTGGCGGGATTGTCATCAGTCCCTTTATTCTTATATTTTCAATATTTGAGATGTTTTTTACAAGTTCAGCGACCTTAAAAGGCTCCACTCCTGATTTTGAGTCCTCATCTCCAATTCTAACCTGAATCAGTATATCCTGGATCTTGTTTATTTTTGCGGCGTTTTTGCCAAGTTCTGAAGCCAGGGCTTCTGAATCAACAGTATGAATAAGATCAAAATATCTGACCGCATACTTTGCCTTGTTTTTCTGCAAATGCCCGATAAAATGCCAGGAAGATTCCGGTCTTGATACCTCTTCTATCTTAGAAGCAGCTTCCTGGATATAATTTTCACCGAAAATGGTCTGGCCCGCTTCGATTGCCTGTATTACCATTTCGGCAGATTTCTTTTTGCTGACAGCTATCAGTCTGACATCATAAGTATTTCTGCCAGCTTTTTTTGCAGCTGTTGCAATTCTGCATTTTATTGATGCAATTCGTTCTTTGAGTCCGTCCATATATGAATCCCGGCTTTATTATTAGTATGATATGAATCCATTATCCAGAAGATGGGAAAGCACATGGCTTACAGGCAGGCCAATAACATTTGTGTATGAGCCTTTTATTGATTCGATCATAAAGACGCCGGCTCCTTGAACCGCATATCCACCGGCCTTGTCATAGGGCTCGTCTGTATTTGTATACCAGTTGATTTCTTCATTGGTTAAGCTTTTGAATGTGACATCTGTAATTATTGAATCTGAATATATCAAGTGTTCGGAAAGGCACGCAAGGCAGATTCCCGTAAATACCCTGTGGGTCCTGCCCGAGAGCATCTTCAGCATTTTAACTGCGTCTGTCTTAGACGATGGTTTATTCAGGATTTGGTCATCAATGACAACTATTGTGTCAGCTCCTATGACCATATGATCGGGGTTTTTTCTCGCTACTTCAAGAGCCTTTTGCTCGGCCAGTAATTTTGTATATTCAGATGGTTCCATAAAAGGCACCGATTCCTCATCAAAAGATGCCGGCACAACTTCAAACTCTATTCCCGCCATTCCAAGCAGTTCCCGCCTTCTTGGTGAGTTTGAAGCCAGTATTATGCCTGGTTTTTTTATTATTACCGTCATTTCATTGCCTCTTTTTTTAAAAAAACGCTGCTAAAATCTCTTATGACTTGTCGCAAACATCAAATATAAAACCATGCCCACCATTCTGTATCAGAAAATAAGCTGTAGCTTCACTAAGCTGTGAATGGTAAATAATACCGTTTCTGTTTTTTTGTAAAACAATTAATGCCTTTCAGATAATTATGGCCTCCAGATCAGCTTCACCTCATCTTTATTTGACTAACTCCCTTGTAAAATTTTTAAATTGCTGTAAAAAGACTCTTCCCTTGCCATATTGACAAGGCATTTTTTAATTATGATGGGCGGATGATAACACTTTGGGGCCTGTAATGGCTATGTTTCATCCTTTTTATGCAGTTTAGGAGAAGTACCAAATCATGCAGTTAAATTGTGGCATCGTAGGTCTGCCAAATGTCGGCAAATCCACCCTTTTTTCAGCTTTGACTTCAGCTCCCGCTGAAGTTGCAAATTATCCTTTTTGTACGATTGAGCCCAATGTCGGCATTGTCGCTGTACCTGACAAACGAATGACAAAAATCACAGAATTTATATCTCCCAAAAAAGTCATCCCTGCAGTGGTTGAGTTTGTTGACATAGCCGGGCTTGTTCGCGGCGCTTCCAAAGGAGAAGGGCTTGGTAATCAGTTCCTCGGACATATTCGTCAGACCGGCGCCATTATTCATGTGGTAAGATGTTTTGAGGATGATGATGTTGTTCATGTGGAGGGTCGGGTCAATCCTTTAAGCGATATTGAAACCATTTCCATTGAGCTTGCTTTTGCGGATCTCGATACCGTCCAGAAAAGAATCGACGGCCTGGCAAGATTCATGAAATCAAATGATAAAAAGGTCTCGGACAGAGCAAAAGCCGTTGCCCCGGTTCTTGATCGCATCAGGGCTGCTCTTGAAAAAGGAATTCCTGCCAGAAATGCAGGGCTTGATGAAAACGAAAAGGAACTTGTTTCAGATCTTCACCTGATTACCATGAAACCACAGCTATACTGCTGCAATGTTGGTGAAGAGGATATAGGCAAAGAAAATGATTTCGTAAAATCTGTGAGAACATTTGCTGAAACCGACGGATCAGGAATAGTTGTTATCTGCGGCAAGATTGAGTCCGAGATTTCTGAGCTGGGGTCAAGGGAGGAAAAAGAGGAATTTCTCGCTGCGGCAGGGCTCGATGAGTCTGGGCTCGATTGTCTTATCAGGGAAGGCTATAATATGCTCGGGCTTAAAACCTATTTCACTGCCGGAGAAAAAGAAGTCCGCGCCTGGACCTTTCCGGATGGAGCCAAGGCGCCGCAAGCGGCAGGCGTTATTCATTCCGATTTTGAAAAAGGCTTTATCCGTGCAGAAGCATATCATTGTGAAGAGCTTTTCGAGTACAAATCCGAAGCAAAGCTAAAAGAAGCCGGCAAATTAAGGGTTGAAGGGAAAGAATACATAGTTAGGGATGGTGATGTTCTTCATTTCAGGTTTAATGTATGATTTAATAAATGACACTCTCGCAAAAAGTCAGATTTTCGTCATTCCGGCGCAGGCCGGAATCCATAAATAATTGAAAGTATTGGATGCCGGATCAAGTCCGGCATGATACTGAATCCCTTTTCTGCTTTTTTGCGAGTCCATCATAATCCGGCTTTCCTACTTTTTATGAAATGCTTCGTGATCAGATAAACCGAAGCAAAAAAAATCAGGATCATAAATCTTCTGTAGGAACCGATGATATCTATGATTTTTTCTTTTATTGTTTCTTCTTTAATGCCTGTACCTGTAATTAGTTCCGAAAGATTTGACTTTGAAAAATTGCCAGTGTTTTCGCTAAAGGCTTCGTATTCCTGTCCTGGATTGAATTTTGCAAATCTAATAATATTTTTAAAATTGTTCCTGGGCTGATCTCCAAGTTTTTCATTGACCTGTGTATATATTGACAGGACTCCATTTCTTCCAAGTATTTTTATATTGTAGATAATTTCGTTTTGAATTTCGTTGCTGAATGAGTATTTGATTGCCCAATAAAGGCAGCGAATTGTTTTGTCATATACCGGTTTTATTTCCCAGTCGACTATCTGCATGGTCTGGCGATTTTCATTCTGTCTCTTCAGGTTTTCAATTACCAGATTCTGTTTCAGCTTTGAAATGAGTTTTTCAGAATCAATGGTAATGTCAATTGTGTCACAAATATGGCCTATGGGGTCAAATGTTATTAAATACGCCCAGTTATGATCAGAAAAAGGGCCTGTTCCGGGAGGAAGTATTGCTCCGTCCGTGTTTTCAGGGATGTTTTGTCCCCATAAACCTGAAAGGACTTTTTTTGCGTCCCTCTCATCAAGGAATCTGTAGCCTTCCATTAATCTGAGCGTAACCCTGTTTCCAGAAATTGGAACAGTTCCCTTTTTGTAATCAAGGGAAGCCTCGAATTTCCTCATGAATCTTTCGTCGTGGGTTTCATCTGCATATACTTGGCCGTTTATGGACACAAGAAGCATTGAGAGTATAAATAAGATTTTTTCAGTCATATTTGTCACTCCCCATTCTAAATAATTAGAGGGCAGGAAAGATATTATATTCCATTTTTATATCAAAGAATCATTATTTGTGTTTCATATTCGATTTCTTGAAAGCCATTATGAAATTTTTTGTGGAGCTTTTTTCAAAAAGCGACCCGCTCAAGGCACTCGCCATATTACCTGTTTAACTGTCAGACCAATAAGCTTTGTCTGACTTGGGTTGATTGGTTACATTGCTTCCCTGGAGGCACTCACCAGAACAACGGAGATATTGAATATCCTTATTATATTCCTATTCTCTTAGGTTTATAAGGGGATATTGCCTACCAGAAGGCTTCGGATTAATGTCGGATTACGAGGAAAAGACCCTCTAATCCGGCCTATGAATTTGATTTTTTTAACGACAATTTAACCATACAAGGCATTGCAAATCAATGCTCTCTTAATTTAAAATTGTAATTACCTTATTGAGATTCCTGGAGTAGATAGGTCGATTGACAAAAAGTTGGACGATATGATGCTTTTTCCCACTGGGTTAGTATATCAATAAAAAAGGCACCTGCCAGACGGCAGATGCCTTTTATACTTTTTTATAAAAATCTGATGGAGTCGCAAAAAGTCAAAAATCGCTTAATCGTCATGCCGGACTTGATCCTGCATCCATTAATTTTAGCCACTTCTGGATTCCGGCCTGCGCCGGAATGACGATAATCGGACTTTTTGCGACCTTGTCAAAATCTGAAATACTATTTAATTCTGTCGAGCTGAACTCTTCTGTTTTTTGCTTTTCCTGCAGCGGTTTTGTTTGTAGCTATAGGCTTGTCAGGGCCATAACCTTTTGCAGTCAATCTGGATGGAGCAATTCCGCCTTTTTTCACAAGATAATCCATGACAGCATTTGCGCGTTTTTCTGAGAGCTTCATATTTGATTCTCTTTTTCCGTCAGTGTCTGTATGACCCTGGATTTCAAATTTCAGATCCTCGGCATTTTTGATTATTGATATAACAGTGTCAAGGGCTGCTATTCCGGCAGGTTTGAGATCTGCCTTACCTGAGTCAAAATAAAGATCGCCTATTACCCAGCATCCCTTTTCATTTACTCTTATGCCTTTTGGAGTGTCAGGGCATTCGTCTTTTGAGTCTTTTACTCCGTCTCCGTCCTTGTCGCCTTCCATCGCTACTGGAGCAGCGGAAGCAACTTTGTCCTTAAGGAATACTTTCTTTACGAAAAGGTCCATTTTGTCCGGACTTGCAAGTTCTTCAGCATTTACCACAAAGCCGCAGCCATAATTGCCGGATATTTCTTTAAGGAATCTTGTTCCTTCCTGAGAGTCGCCAACATGGATTGTGTAAACACATACTGTTCCGAGTTTCTTGAGTTTATCAAGGGCGTCGGTTGTTGCTCCTGTTGTCATTTCTTCGCCATCTGAAATTATAACAACGGATGTGGTGCCTTTGTAGGACTTGATTTCTTCGTATGATGAATCAATTGCTTCAGAGAGGGGGCTGAGACCGCCAGGCACCTTCACTTTATCGATGCCAGCAGTGAGGGCTGCTTTTGTGTACGGAGCCTTTACATAGGTATCCATAACATTTTTGCTTGTCACTTCAGACGCATGTCCGAAGGTTTTCATAGCTCCGTTTATTTTCATATCAGGCATTGTCTGGTTCATATATTCTGCAATGCTTCTTGCAATGTCGTATTTTACCTGATTTTTGTAAGAATAAGACATTGATGATGAAGCATCCATCAGAACCATGAAGTTATCAACTTTGTTGGTGTATTTTTCAGAGCTGATTTTTTTTGCTTCTGGTAATGTTACTTTTGTTGTTTTTGCAGCGCAACCTGCAAAAAGCAGGGCAACCAAAATGACTGGTATTAATTGTAATCCTCTTAGTGATTTCATTCTTCCTCCTTTTTTCATGAATAATAAAAAAAGCAAAATTTTATAAAGTTTGCTTTTTGCTGCACTTTTTTCCCATATATATATTTCAGAATTTCATTTTTTCAAAGAATTAATTGATTAATTGACCTTTTCTTTTGCCTTTAACTTGATAGTAATTTCAAAAACAGATATTTGATTTAAATAAACTCAATTTTGATGGATTCACAAAAAGTCAAAAAAGGGCGTTGGCGTCATGCCGGATTTGATCCAGCATATAGTATTATCAGTTACTTCTGGATTTAGGACTGAGCCGGAACGACGGAAATAGTACTTTCGTGACCTTGTCAATTTTTACAGATGTTATAATGTTTTTCAGTCAAAGGTTTATTTTTTTATGAGACAATATGTGGTTGATGATTTGAGATATTCTGATCATGAAAAGCTTAAAACATTACTTGATAATACTTATGGAAATTCAGGTGTTGACGGTATATATTGGATTGAAATAGCCGCAGATGTATTAACCCCTGTTCAGGCTTCGCATAATGACTGTAAACCTTATTATTTTGCAGTCGAACTTCATGAGGATAAAATTTCTGCGGAGTTTCTTGTCAGAAGCAGAAATAATATGCGTTGCCCGTGCATGGGACTTGCCACCGGAACCCAGCTCAAATGGATAATCGATTTTGTGGAACATCTTATGTCTGAAACCGGAATAATCAATTAATTGTTTTAAGGAAGCTCAGATGCTGAAAATAATACCTCTTGGCGGACTTGGTGAAATCGGTCTCAATATGATGGTCTTTGAATATGATGAGACCATTATCATGGTTGACGCAGGGCTTATGTTCCCCGAGGATTATATGCTGGGTGTAGATATAGTCATCCCCGATCTTACATATGTTAGGGAAAAAAGTTCACAGATAGCAGCTGTTTTTTTGACTCATAGTCATGAAGATCATATTGGGGCTCTGCCTTATCTGTTGAAAGAGGTTAATCCGCCGGTTTACGGAACTCCTTTTACAATGGGAATAGTAAGAAACAAGCTTAGCGAACACGACGTTGCGGTTCATGCAAATCTTAATGATCTCAAGGCCGGTGAGAATATTAGTATCGGTCCGTTTAATATCGAATTTATCAGGGTCAATCACAGCACTGTTGATGGAGTAGGGCTTGCCATCAAGACTCCTGAAGGACTCATAATTCATACCGGGGATTTCAAGATTAATAATACTGTGATAGCCGGGATGATGACAGATGTTAACAGGTTTGCCCGCCACGGGGAAGAAGGTGTTCTCGCGCTTCTGTCCGATTCGACCAATGTCGAAAAAGAAGGATATACAATTTCAGATATGACTGTTGGTGATACCCTTGATCGGATAATCGCGTCGAGCAAGGGCAGGGTGATAATTGCCCTTTTTGCATCCAATGTTGCGAGAATCCAGCAGCTTGTGGATATAGCCATAAAAAGAAAGCGGAAGATAATCTTTAATGGCAGAAGCATAGAGCTATCGGTTAGTGTTGCAAAGTCTCTGGGATTTATGGATTTTCCGGACGATTTGATTGTGGATATCAGGCAGCTCGGACTGCTTTCTGACAAGGACGTGCTCATCATCACGACAGGAAGCCAGGGAGAGCCAATGTCCGCACTCGCAAGAATGTCTTCTGGAGTTCATAAGCAGATAAGGATAAAGGAAGATGATACTGTTGTGCTTTCTTCAAAATTCATTCCAGGCAATGAAAGGGCTATAACAAATATTATAAACAGCCTGTACAGAAAAGGCGCAAATGTCATATACGACAAAATTTCGGAAATCCATGTGTCCGGACACGCTTTCCAGGAAGAGCTGAAGCTCATGATAAGCCTTACAAAACCCAAATATTTCATGCCTGTCCATGGCGAGTACAGGCATCTGATTCATCATGGCAGACTTGCCGAGCAGGTTGGAATTCCAGGCGAGAACATACTCATAGCCGAAAATGGTGACATTGTGGTCTTTGATGAAAACGGCGGCAGGATTGTCGAAAGCGTTCAGACCGGAAGAGTTCTTATTGACGGCAAGGGTGTTGGGGATGTAGGACGAAGCGTATTAAAAGAGAGAAGGGCACTTTCAGAAGATGGCATCGTTGTGGTAACCATGATTCTGGATGAAGAAACCGGAACGATTTTATACGGCCCGAAATTAGAGTCCCGCGGATTTGTTTTTTGGATGGAAACCGGTCACCTTGTTGAAGATGCCCAATGCGTAATCCTTGAAATAGTTGAGGAAGTGATGAATAATTCGGAAATAGGCCAGCATGATCGGCCTGATATAATAAAAAACAGACTTCAGAAGGCCCTACGTCAGTATTTTTATTTTACCATTGAAAGGCGACCAGTGATTCTTCCCCAGGTAATCGAGGTATAAATCAGGTATCATGCGGAAAGAGATTTATTCCATATTGCTTTTCTTTTGTGTTGTTTTTGTTTTTTTCAGTCTTTTGACATTTGATCAGGCTGATCTTTCTTCTAAGGCGGCCATGTCTGCATCCGGGACTCACAATCTTTTCGGAATAGTAGGTGCGTGGGTATCCTCCATATTGATGGGGCTGTTCGGCATTGGTTCTTTCTGGTTTCCCCTTATATTATTTTATATCGGAATAAATCTGCTTTCAGGTGAAGAGCTTGAACCTGACGAATGGATCCCCCAGTCTATGGGAGCCGGGCTTCTTGTTGTAGCAACCGGAGGACTTTTTAACCGGAGTTCTATTTTTGGTGCCAGATTCTCTGAAGGAAGCATAATTTCAGGAACAATACAGGATCTTCTTTTCAGGTTTGCCCAGCCTGCAGGCGGTTATCTCATACTTGTTTCCGTATTTCTCGTAGGTTTTATTCTCGTTTCAAGAATGTCAATTTTCAGGATTATTCTTAAACTTGGCTATTATACAGGTCTGTCATTAAAGACCTTTTTTGTGGCCATGATTTCCTTAATAAAATTATCTAGTTACAGAGCTTCTCGTTTTTTTGCTGATTTCATCGAAGGATTTAGAAAACGGAGGGAAGTTTCCGTAAACAAACCAGATGCTGTAAAAATACCCTCAAAAATCCAGTCTTCTCAGGAAAAAAATAAAGATGAAAGCATCCCTAAAGCGGCCTTGACTGAGCCTCTGAAAAGAAATGTCCCGGAACAGTCTTTAAAAAAGATTCAGGTCGGAATTGAAGAAAAAACTGATGGTCTTGCTGAAGCTGATATTACGATTAAGGATGAAAGACCAAAACCTTCCAAAATACCACACCAGATAAAATTCGAACTCGAACTGCCATTTGCTAGAAAAGAAGGTTTTCAGTTACCTTCAATCTCTCTGCTTGATGATCCCAAGTTTGAGCAGACTTCCATTGACGAGAATTTCCTAAGGACCCAATCCAAAATTCTTGAAGAAAAGCTTGGTGATTTCGGGGTTCAGGGCAGGGTTGTTACAGTCCTTCCCGGACCTGTTGTCACTACTTTTGAGTATCAGCCAGCGCCTGGGGTCAAAATAAGCAAGGTGGCCAATCTTGCGGATGACCTTGCCCTGGCACTTAGGGCTCTTAGCATAAGAATTGTCGCGCCTATTCCCGGCAAAGGAGCAATCGGCATAGAAATCCCCAACGAAAAAAGGGAGATGGTCAGTTTCAAGGAAATGATCGTTTCATCTGATTTTCAGAAGATAAAATCCAAGCTCACTGTTTGTCTTGGTAAGGATATTGTCGGTAATCCTGTTTCAGTAGAGCTCGAGAAAATGCCACATCTTCTCATCGCAGGAGCAACCGGTGCAGGTAAAAGTGTCGGGCTTAATGTCATGATAACTAGCCTTTTATATAAGGCAACTCCTGATGAAGTTAAGCTGATCATGATAGATCCGAAAAGAATCGAACTTTCGGTTTATGATGGAATACCCCATCTGATAACTCCTGTTGTTACTGACATGAAAAAAGCAACAAATGCCCTTTATTGGGCTGTAAGGGAAATGGAAGCGCGTTACAAGCTTCTTGCGGACTACAAGGTCAGAAACATCTCCCAGTTTAATAAAAAAGTTGAAAAACTATGGGGTGAAGATCCTGACCAGTATGCGGAACTTGAAAAACTACCTTATATTGTAATTATTATTGACGAGCTGGCTGATCTCATGATGGTGGCTTCAAAAGAAGTTGAAGTTGCCATAGCAAGGCTTGCCCAGATGGCGAGGGCTTCGGGCATGCATCTTGTGATAGCCACCCAGAGACCTTCCGTGGACGTTCTCACCGGTATGATCAAGGCTAACTTTCCGACCAGGTTGTCATTCCAGGTTTCATCTAAAATTGACTCAAGAACCATTATTGATTCCAATGGCGCAGAACAGCTCCTCGGAAATGGCGATATGCTTTACCTTCCTCCTGGTACTGCCAAGCTACAGAGAATACATGGCGCTTATATTTCAGAAGATGAAGTGCTAAGGGTCATTGATTTTCTGAAAGAGCAGCAGGAGCCGGAATATATTGAAGATGTTGTCCAGGGCGCTGAAACCGGTGGCAAGGCAGAAGTTGACAGTGAAGATTATGACGCAAAATATGATGAGGCCGTTGCGCTTGTTGCAAAACAGAAACACGCCTCAATCTCCATGGTTCAGCGTCATCTGAGAATAGGCTATAACAGGGCTGCAAGAATTATTGAAATTATGGAGAGGGACGGTGTTGTCGGACCAGCAGATGGGGCAAAACCAAGGGAAGTATTAATTAAAAGCTATGATTTGCCTGGCGGTGATGAAGACGCCGCATGATAATGATTTTATCAGTCAGATCATTTTTTTAGAAAATTTCGCAAAAATACGGATGTTTTGAAACGGGAATAAGATGGATTACGATAAGAATCTGATAGCAAGCGTCAAGGGTTTCATGGATGAAGAAGAGGGACAGAGGCTTTATGAAGTTTCCGAAGCAGCGGCAAAAATAGGGCCATGCCTTGAAATTGGAAGCTACTGCGGGAAATCGAGTATTTACATTGGCTCTGCGTGTAAAAAGCATAACAGTGTCCTTTTTTCAATAGATCATCATCGTGGCTCTGAAGAACAGCAGCCAGACCAGCTTTATTTTGATCCTGACCTGTTTGACGATGCGGAAGGAAAAATCAATACCCTTAGGTTTTTCAGAAAAACCCTTGAACTGGCTGATCTTGAAGATACTGTTATTCCGATTGTAAGCAGTTCAGCTGTTGTCTCAAGGCGCTGGTCAACACCGCTTGCAATGGTTTTTATTGATGGCGGGCATACATTTAAAGCCGCTTATACTGATTATATGTGTTGGTCATCCCATATAATGCCAAATGGATTTCTTGTTGTTCACGATATATTCGAAAAACCCGAAGATGGTGGACAGGCGCCATGGTATGTTTATGAAAAGGCCAAATCAACCGGTCTTTTTATAGAGCTGGAAAGAACAAAGACCCTAGGAGTTCTAAAAAGACGCACAGGGCTGGAGCTTCCATCAGATTTGCCGGCTTGATTATTATTATCAGTTATTTTCTGATTCAGGCATACACAGGAAAGTCTGAAAGCTAAATTTTTGCGACCTTTTCAAGCCTGATGGACTCGCAAAAAGTCAATAAAGAGCGGGGGCGTCATGCCGGGCTCGATCCGGCATCTTTATATTCTTAAATACTTCTGGATTACGGCTCCAGATTTTCACAGGGACAGGCCCCGCCGGTTTGAAAAAAGCTACTGTTAGGTAAATTTTTATGTTTTCTATAGATATTCCTGGAAATAGCCGTCTTGATATAGAGCATCTTGTGCTTGATTATAACGGTACCATAGCTTTTGACGGTCAGCTTATAGCTACTGTCGGCGATCTTATTAACAGGCTTGCCGAATCAATTTCTGTCCATGTTATTACTGCAGATACTTTTGGCAGTGTGATTAAAAGCCTTGCAGGAGTTAATTGCAAGATTCATGTAATACCTGAAGGTGGCCAGGATAAGTCAAAGCTGGCTTATATCCTCTCGCTTGGAAAAGAAAAAACCGTGGCAATCGGAAACGGCAAAAATGACGGGCTTATGATTGAAAATGCAGCACTTGGGATTTGTGTGATTTTAAATGAAGGCGCCTGTACAGCCGTACTTTTGAAATCAGATATTGTCTGTACGAGTATTATTGATGCTCTTTCGCTGTTTGAAAATCCCCTGAGGCTCAAGGCAACTCTGAGAACCTGATGCTATGGACTCTTTTCAATAATCTATCCAATATCAGAATACGGCTGTGCCCAAAGCCAGAACGGTTGCAAGCACGCATGCGCCGGACAACAATAAGTGTATTTTGCCCATTCCTTTTATTCCAGCTGTTTTAAGTGCAAAATAAGCATACACAGCGCCTCCGAGGAAACCGCCTCCGTGCGCCCAGTTGTTTATTCCTCTTATCATGAGCCCCATCATTATGAGACTTACAATCCAGCCTGTAGTCTGCTTTTTTACAACAATTGCAATGGCGTCCCTGGACACAGTGCCAAAAATTATGGAGGCTCCGACAAGACCGCAGATGCCGGCCGAGGCTCCGACTGTCAGAGGAATTCCTGCCAGTGCTGACATCAGGAAGCCGGTTGTAGTTGAAACAGTGTAGATTATGAACATCACTGAGTTGCCGTAAAGAGCAGCAATAAGTCTGGCCAGGCTCATAAATGCGAGCATGTTGAAAACAATATGCAGCAGATTCGCATGGTTATAGCCAGCAGAAAGAAGGGTCCACCACATATGCTTTTCAAAAACAAGCCCGGAGCCTGATGCTCCCAATCTGATAAGACTCTCGGACGTAACCTGCAGAAAAGTCAGTGGGTTGATATCAAGAAAAACCCTTCTTCCTGAAAGGACCACAGATATTGCGAACATGATCATATTCTGGGTGATTACTGCCTTTATTAGAAATTCAGGATCAAATTCAATTTTTTCAGTGATTTTTGATATTTTTCCTGTAATTACAGATTTGTTTTGCATTTCACTCATATTTTACCTTTGGATTTTTTAATCCTTTAATATTTTGATGGAGTCGCAAAAAGACAAAAATAGCGTCGGCATCATGCCGGGCTTGATCAGGCATCCAGTTATTTCAGATACTTCTGGATTCCGGCCTGCGCCTGAATGACGGTAATCTGACTTTTTGCGACTTTGTCAATATTTTGCGAAGTTTGCTTTTTACCGGACAGTATACATGGTCTCAATAAAAAACAGAAAAATTATTCTTGTACAGCCTCCCATAAGGGATTTTTATTTTACTTCAAAGCGATCGATTCCATACGGACTTCTTTCAATTGCAGCCTCATTAAGGAAAAGCGGATTTGACGTCTCACTTATAGACGGTCTTGCCACGTCAAGGTCAAGGAAAATATCCGTTCCTGAGGAAATGAATTACCTTGCTGAATTCTACGGTAGAGAAGATATTTCTCCTCTTGCGCTTTTCAATGGATATAAGCATTTTGGCTATGGTTTTGAAAATATAGCGAAAAGGGCCGCAGAAACCGGAGCTTTTCTTGTAGGTATTTCATCCCTTTTCACAGCGTACAGTGAAGTGGCGCTTCAGACCGCAAAATCAATAAAAAGCGTAATGCCCGACGCATATATTGTAATGGGCGGACATCATGCGACCGCAATTCCTGAACATCTTCTTGAAAATTCATATGTTGATTTTGTAATAACCGGAGAAGGTGAACATGCTTTGCCCATGCTTTCAAACGCTTTATTGTCCGGTTCTCCGCTTACAGATATTCCCGGGCTTGTCTACAAGGATGACAATAAACGGATAATAAAAAATGAGAGGGCGATTGTTCATGATCTTTCTGAAATACCAATTCCGGCTCTTGATCTCATGGATCATGGTTTTTATTCAAGAAAAGATGGCGGAAGCGCTGTAATAACTTCAAGCCGCGGTTGTCCTTTAAAATGCTCTTATTGCTGCGTTGGGTCTGCGAATATAAGGTGGAGAAAGAGAAATCCCGAACAGATTATTGAGGAAATAAAGACAGCAGTCGAAATATATGGGGCCAGATTCATTGATTTTGAGGACGAGAATCTGTCCCTTGATAAAGTCTGGTTCAATGAGATACTTGACGCTGTAATCGATGAATTTCCTGGACTTGAACTAAGGGCAATGAATGGCCTTTTCCCTCCTTCGCTCTATCCTGAACTGATGATGAAAATGAGGATGGCAGGGTTCAGGACACTTAATCTATCTGTTGGCTCAACATCAAGGGAGCAGCTTGAAAAATTCGGAAGGCCCGATATAATGGACTGTCTGGACGAAGTCCTTGAAAATGCGGGAAAAGCTGGTCTTGAATGTGTCTGTTACGTCATCGCAGGAGGGCCAGGACAAAGCCTCGAATCAAGTGTTGATGATCTGGTTTATTTTTCATCAAGAAACGCTCTTGTTGGAGTTTCTGTCTATTACCCCGCACCTGGCAGCAGGGATTATGCACTTCTGTCAGGTTCAGGCCAGCTTCCAGGATCATTTTCCCTGATGAGATCAAGCGCCATGCCTTTGTCAAAACCAGAAGACAGAATCAAAACAGCGACAGTAATGAGGCTTGGAAGAATACTGAATTTCATGAAATCCCTCGATAAAATGAGTATTCAGTCTTTGAGGCCTGAAAAATTAGCCATGGGCACAATACACTTTGAAGATAGAGTCAGTGCCGGGATAAGTCTCATAAACTCCTTTTTGTATGATTTTAAAATAAGGGGTATTGAGAAAAACGGGTACGTTTATGAACATTCTTCATGCGAAGAATTATGCAAGAGATTTGCATATAAACTGGATTTTCTATGAAAAGGCTTCTTAAGTCGTTCCCTATTTTTAAGGTAATTTATTGCCATGAGCGAATCTGACCACTTGATTTAAAACTGATGGCCTCGCAGAAAGTCAAATAAGGGCGGCGGCGTAATGCCGGACTTGATCCGGCATCTTTGTATTTTTTAGACACTTCTGGATTAAGACCTGCGCCGGAATGACGGAAATCTGACTTTTTTGCGACATTGTCAAAAATGAAATAAGGGCAACAAGCATTTTTTATAGATACGAAACAAACCATTTAATTGCTTCATCTATTAAAATTTTCTGGTGTTCTTCGTTTGTGATTCTGTGATCACCGCTTTTAAATATGATGATTTTTTTCGGATCATTTGCAGAAATAATTATTTCATCGGCATTTGAGCATGGAACCACCTGGTCTTCCTCTCCGTGAAATACGAGGCAGTTCCTTAAAGAAGACAGGTTATCGCTGATCTCGAATTTAAGGCCGGTTTCATAGAAGTCCTCAGTAAGGTTATGAGGATTCGGATCATCTGGTCTTCTAATTATGGATGATCCCCTGACTGGAGCCGCGAGTGTAACAATTGCCTTTGCGTTGATTTTACCAAATGCAGAAATGGCTGTGGAGCCGCCCATGCTGCTTCCAAAAATTCCGAATCTGCCGTTAAGGCGCGGATGGGATCTAAGAATGCTTATTCCGCTGATTATATCCTGGCATCTTCCATCAAGTGAGGTCACTTCCGCGAAGTTTCCTTCACTTTCTCCGCAGCCTCTGTGATCCAGTCTTAAAAATGCTATTCCTTTTTCATTCAGTCCTTTTGCAAGGGCTATCATCTTGCCCGATGTGCCGTCACTCAGAAAACCATGTGATCCAATAACTGCCGGTATTTTATCGCCGTTGTCTTCGGATTCAGGCAGATGGAGCCACGCGTTTATTCTAAGGCCATCCGAATAAAAGGATATGTTTTTTATGGTAGTATTATATTTATTCATGATTTAGTAATTCCCCGTCCAGAGGGCTAAAATATTAAAAATGCTATTTTTTTGAGGATTCCTTGATAAAGGAGCTGTTTGAGTTTAATAAGTCTTTCTAAGGGCACTTCTAAAAATTGTCTTTTTGCGCGTTAGCAGCGTCAGCGTCGTACTCTAAGCCTTATTTATACCGCATAAACTCCGGTTCTTAGTGCGACGCTGCTGATTCCCTTGGCTACCACATCAAAAATTTTAATTTTTAGAGGCCACCCTTAAACTATCATAAGTTAAGAATAATTTGAAAATATTATTGATTAAGGGAAAAGGCGTTTTCGATGATTAAAAAGGGGCAGGACATTCACCTGGAAATATCTGATCTGGCGTTTGGCGGTCGTGGGCTCGCAAAAATTTCAGGGTTTGCAGTATTTGTTGACGGCGCTGTTGAAGGTGATCTCGTACTTGCAAGGGTTACAAAAAACAAGAAAAGTTTTGGCGAGGCAAGGGTTCTTGAAATAATTACTCCGTCGCAATTCAGGGTTGACCCCGTCTGTGACTATAGCGGAGTTTGCGGCGGATGCTCCATGCAGTTTATAAATTATGAAAGACAGCTTCATTACAAAACAAATCATGTACGGGAGGCCATCGAGCATATTGCCTTGATGGATAATGTGACTGTCCTTCCTGCAGTATCTTCAGAAAATAATTTTGCTTACAGAAATAAAATGGAATTCACCTTTTCCCCTGACAGATGGCTCATGCCTGGCGAACTCGGAGTCGAAGGCGTGGAACGAGGGGCAGGAGTTGGTTTCCATGCCCCAAAATCATTTCAGAGGGTAATTGATATAAAAAAATGTCATCTCATGCCTGAACAGGGTAACGATATTCTTCAGGAAATAAGATCCCATGCTCTAGAATCAGGACTTGATGCCTACAACCAGAGACTTCACACAGGCTTCTGGAGATTTGTGACGCTCAGGCATTCTGTTTACTCGGATTCTTGGATGGTTAATCTTGTTACTTCCTCAGAAAATGACAAAACGATTTTCTCCCTTGCCGACAAACTGACTAAAAAATTCGATAATATCACTTCAATTGTTAACAACATAACTGCCCGTAAGGCAGGCGTTGCATTTGGGGAATACGAAAAACCTGTTTACGGGAATAATTATATAATCGAGCGCCTCGGTAAATTTGAGTTTGAAATTTCCCCTAATTCTTTTTTCCAGACCAACACAAGAGGCGCTGAAAAGCTTTATTCTATTGTCACCGAATGTGCGGGCCTCACAGGTTCGGAAGATGTTGTCGATCTATACTGCGGAGCCGGAACAATTGGAATATGGCTTTCCCAGTATGCAAGGAAAGTTACCGGAGTCGAGATTGTTGAAAGTGCTGTCATAGATGCAAGGAAAAACACAGAGCGCAATGGCATAGAAAATTGCTCATTCCACTTGGGAGATGTCGCTCATATTCTGAGTGATGTTGAAAAACCTGATGTCATGATTGTCGATCCTCCAAGATCAGGGATGTCAAAGGAAGTCGTTAAGCAGGTTATTGAAATGGCCCCCAAAAGGATTGTTTATGTTTCATGCAATCCTGCCACAATGGCCAGGGATTTTCTGGAATTGAAGAAATTTTACAAGGTAAATCAAATTCAGCCTGTGGATATGTTTCCAAATACTTACCATATAGAAGCTGTGGCAAGACTCGATCTGCTCTAAAGATAAACCTTGTTGAGCCGTATCCAGAAAAAAAAGGTGCCGGATCAAGTCCGGCATGACGCCGATGCATTTTTCTGTTTTTTTGAGAGGCCATCAATTTTGATTTTTTGTATCTATTCACCAAATATGAAATTCAACCTTTTAAAAGGACGCTTTTTTGAAAAAAAGATTGGCAAAAAACCTCAGGTTTTAGATTTGTTGCCTGAATCCGTTGTGTATAACTTTCTTAAAAATATCATAAAAAAGTTTTTGGGAAAGGTTTGGAAAGCACTTTTTACAAAAAGGGTTTTCCAAGAATAAGGCTATCCCTTTAAAAAGCTAACTGTATAGTTACTTTTTTTATTATCCTATGCATCTCCTTTTCTCTCCACTGTTAGTACCTGAAAATAAAAAGGTGCCGGATCAAGTTTTGCATGATCATGAAGCCTTTTTCAGACTTTTTGCGAGGTCTTCAAAATCAGAGTGAATCTATAAAATCAGGAGAATAAAAAACGGTTTATATTTCATGGAAAATGAGTTTTACTGATGTTTATCAAAACATAATGATCTAAAACTGGGAACCTACTAAAAGGCTATATAAATCCACATGACCACATTCACATCTTCAGATGCATGGTTTGATAAATGCAGAGAGATAATCATTAATGGGGAACTGCCTGCAACTATTATTACATCCCTGTGCAGAACGTTCGTGGAAGAAGGGCCATTTGATCTCGCCTGGTATGGAGAGCCGTGTTTGGACTCAGGTAGAATCATCCCTGTAAATGTTTATCCTGATGAAAAAGCATTCCCGGATATTTCGGGTTTTGAGAAAGGCTCAAATAATGAAACCCCATCATCTCTGGCCTTGCGTCAGAACAGGATTATTAGGATCAGCGGAATCTCATCTGATGATGATTTCTTAAAATGGGCAAGTGTTGCCATATCCCAAGGTTTTGATTCAGTTATCGCGCTGCCAGTCAAGAACAATCCTCATGCAAGTGGCGTTCTGACTCTTTATACTTCAGGTGGATTCCTCGTCACAGACGTTATTTCCAGCAGACTTGAGGATCTGGCCTCTTATCTTGGCAGAATAATTGAATTGCTTGGCGACAGGGGGAAAAAGGAAAACAAATTTTCAGAGCTTGCAGTTCGTGAAAAAATGTACAGGTCTGTTTTTGAAAACACCGGCACAGGAACCATTATAATAGATCATGACATGACCATATTGTATGCCAATGACAAATTTCTGGGCATGACAGGGTACAAAAGAGAAGAAACTGAAAATATAATGAAGTGGTCGGATTTCGTAGTTCAAGAGGATAATGACCGCATGAGGCTTTATCATTCAGGGAGACGAAAAAAAGAGTCCGGCGACATACCAACAGAATACGAATGCAGGATTACAGACCGTAACGGCAGGGTTAAATCAATATATATGAAAGTTGGAATGATCCCTGACTCATTGCAGTCAATAGCTTCATTCATGGACATAACAGCATGGAAAGTTGCTGAAAACCAGTTAAAGGAAAACGAAGCAAAATACAGAAAACTTTTTGATTTTTCAAATGATTCAATTTTTATTTTAAGGGACGGTATATACATAGACTGCAACATAAAAACCGAAGCCCTGTTTGGAGCAGGCAGGGATAATATAATAGGGAAAACACCAGCATATTTTTCTCCTGATTATCAGCCAGATGGAAGGCGATCTGATGAAAAGGCAAAGGAGATTATTGAGCAGGTTCTTAATGATATACCCCAGTCTTTTGAATGGCTGCATCTAAGGTTTGACGGCACCATGATCGTTTGCGAAGTCGCTCTGACAAAAATATTGATAGAAAACGAGATCTGTATACTTGGTTCCGCAAGAAATATTTCAGCCAGAAAAAAACATGAAGAAGAAATGGCTCGTCTCGCAACCGTTATCGAGCAGGCCGCAGAAGAAGTTATAATCACGGATATTAACGGTATAATAGAGTATGTAAATCCGGCTTTTGAAATAATTACAGGCTATACCCCGGATGATGTTATCGGTAAAAAACCGAGTATAATGAAAAGTGGAAAGCATAGCAGCAACTTTTATAAGAGGATGTGGGCCAAGCTTTTGAATGGTGAGGTATGGAGAGGAGTAATAATCAATAGAGTCAAATCCGGGGATGAGATTATAGAAGATTCCATAATATCTCCTATCAGGGCCAAAAATGGTGAAATAATAGGTTTTATGGCCGCAAAACGCGATGTCACGGAAGAATACGCACTCCATGAACAGCTGAAAACAAGGGAAGAACATTTCAGGGCAATATTTGAAAAAGCCCCTTATGCCATAACAATAAGAAATTTTGACGATGGTAAATACAGTAGCGTCAACCCTGCTTTTGAGCGCCTGACCGGATATTCAAAAAAGGATATTATTGGCAAGACGCCCAAAAATATAGGTTTGCTATCATCAAATTATGACAGGGATAAATTTTTTGAGCGTCTCGTCAAGGATGGTTTTGTCGAGAATCATTTATTAACGGCAACCACTGTTAATGGTGAGACGATCCATTCTATTATTTCTTCTGTCACCATTAACTCAGATGGCAGAAAAAGCATTCTTTCAATGATAGTCGATATTACCGAAGAAAAACGCCTTGAGGAACAGCTTCGTCAGTCCCAAAAAATGGAGGTTATGGGGCAGCTGGCAGGAGGGGTTGCCCATGATTTTAATAATCTGCTTAGCGGTATTATGGGAAATGCCGAGCTTCTGGCAATTTATCTTAAGGATGATTCTCCATTAAAAAAATACGCGGTCTCAATTATCAAAGGGGCTGAAATCGCTGCCGGACTTACAAAAAAACTGCTTGCCTTTTCACGAAAAACACAAATGGTTTCAAGACCCATCGATATACACGAGCCGATTCGTGCAGCAATTGCTCTGCTTGAAAGAAGCATAGACAAGCGGATAACCATTGAAACTGAGTTTAAGTCTTGCTCTCCGATTGTGACCGGAGATATTAACCTTCTTCAGAATGTTTTTATCAACCTTGCTGTAAATGCAAGGGACGCAATGCCTGATGGGGGAAGGATAGTTTTTACAACTTTAGACATTACGCTTGATGACGCATTCTGCAAAAGCCTTAATTATGCCGTAGAACCTGGTAAATTTGTTGAGATTGACATTGCTGATACTGGACTTGGAATCCAGCCTGAAATCATCTCCAAGATTTTTGAACCTTTTTTTACAACCAAGGATATAGGCAAAGGCACCGGTCTCGGACTCTCGGCTGTATATGGCTCTGTAAAGGAGCATCATGGGGCAATAAGCGTTCATAGTGAAATAGGCACCGGAACCATTTTCAGAATTTATCTTCCTTCCGCTAAGTCAGGTGAATATCTCCGGGCTAAACAACATGAAGAGACAGTTATGGGCCGGGGATGTATTCTTGTTGTCGATGATGAGGAAGCTGTCAGAAGTACGGCTGCCGAACTTCTTTTATCCATTGGTTATAATGTATTGACTGCATGTGACGGTCGTGAGGCAATGGAGATTTTTACAAAAGAAAAAAATGAAATAACCGCGGTTTTTCTTGATATGGTTATGCCAGGAATTACAGGTATTGAAGCTTTCAGGCTCTTAAAGCAGATTGATCCGGATGTAAAAGTTGTATTTACTTCGGGATTAACCCGGGAAATTAATTTTTTGGACAAGAATGACTTAGGTTCTTTCCAGTTCATCCAGAAACCATACAAACTTGCCGAACTCAGCAGGGTTATTTCTAATATTAAAAAAAATTAGCGCGGCTCTGCCATTATCCTGCTCTTTTTAATGATGTTCGAACAAACCATATTTTGATGGACTCGCAAACAGTCGAAAAATGCCGTTAGCTTCATGCCGGGCTTGACCCGGCATTATTGTATTTTCAGTGACTTCTGGATTCCGGCCTGTGCCGGAATGACGGAAATCTGACTTTTTGCAAGCCCATCATTATTTATATCCTTGGTTTATATCCCTGAATGAAAAAAATGAGGAACTTTTTTTCAAAAAAGCGACCCGCCGGAGGCACTCACCATAAGAATGGTGACATTGAATATCCTTATTATTCCTATCTTCGTTGGTTTATAAGGGTAACATTGCATTCGGATCAATGTCGGATTACGAGCAAAGAACGCTCTAATCAGACCTACGAATTGGCCTTTTTAAACCTAAGATCATGCGGCGCTCTCAATTTGCCCAAGAATTTTGGATTTAATGAAGTCCTTTATTATTAAAGCGCATTCTTCTGGTTTTTCCATTGGGACAAAATGTCCGGTGTTTGGAACTGTTACAAGGGTGTAGTCCTTAATATATTTTTTAAGGCTTTCCGCAGCGTCAGGATAAAATGTATCTGATTTTTCACCTCTTATTGCAAGGACAGGGCAAAGAATCTTAGAAGCGAATTCCCATGCATCTGTTGGTGCTGACTCAAAAATCTGCGCTTCGAGTTCAGGATCGCATTTAAGTATTGCTGTATTTTCGTCTTCCTCAAGAAGTCCGCATTCAAGGTATGCATCCACAAATTCAGGAGACCAAGTTTTGAAAATCCCACGACCGGACGTAAATCTCTGTAATGCTTCATTTTTACTTGAGAAAACTCTTTTTCTTCTCCTTGCTCCACTTGCAAGATGGAATTTTCCAATCAGTCCTGTAAGTCTGAGAGCTTTAAAAAGATAAAGAATTCTTTTTGGCAGAATTACAGGATCAATTAGAATGATTCCTGAAAAAAGATGGGGATATGTAGCCGCTGCCATATAAGTTGTTACAGCACCAAGAGAATGGCCGATTCCAATTACAGGCGGACTCATTTTTTTTTCTATGAAATTTTTAAGATCATCCGCAAAAATTTTCCAGTGGTTGATTTTCCCTAATGTTTGGCCTATGGAATCACCGTGTCCTCTTATGTCCGTAGCAGTGATTTTTATATCGCTCGCCAGGTGCTTTACAAATGGGTTGTAAGTCCCGGCGCAGAAACCATTGGCGTGGAGAAGATGTGCTTCCGGGCCACTCCCGCTCCAGTCAAGAAAGTGAATTCTTCCGCCGGGTATATTCACAAAGCCTTCATTTGGGGCTGTATCTATGATCTCTGTCATGGCTGTCTCCAGATAATATTTTGTCCAGATTATTTTGTTAACAGATATAATAATGGCTTTGCTATTTGTCAAAATTTGTTTGACAGAATGCGTCACCGGGAGGATATATAAGTATATTATTTTTTGTTTTCTTAAAATCGAATTATTTGGATTTTATCTTTTCTGATAAAATTTTTGTCATAATTATTTTTTAAAAATCCTTGTTCTTGACAAGTTAGCAAAAAGTCAGAAAAAGCCCTGATCGTCATGCCTGACTTGATACGGAATCTTTGTATTTTCAAACGCTTCCGGATTCCGCCCCTGCGCCGGAATGACATAAATCTGACTTTTTGCGAGTCCATCATTCTTAATTACAGCCTCAAAAAGATTTTTCCTAAATTTATTAGTAAATACAATTAGGAAAATATTCTGTTCAACCTTATCAAAAGGAGTCTTTATATGGCAATTATAAGTATTTCGAGAGCATCCTGCAGCGGAGGTAAGTATATTGCTGAGCATGTAGCCGAACGGCTTGGATATGAGTGCATATCTCGCGAGATTTTGATAGAGGCTTCCGGGCAGTTTAACGTTCCAGAAATTCAGCTTGCCAAGGCAATACATGACGGGCCATCTTTTTTTGAAAAACTTACCCATGGGAAAGAAAAGTATATTGCCTATGTTAGAGCTGCTTTGCTGAATTACATCAAAAAGGACAATGTCGTTTATCATGGGCTTGCTGGGCATTTCTTCCTTCAGGGTATTTCGCATGCCTTGAAAGTAAGAACGATTGCAGATTTTGAGTCAAGAGTGCAAGAAGAGATAGTTCGTGAGAATGTTACAGCCACGGTCGCGAGAAAGCTTCTCCTGAATGATGACGAAGCAGGTAAAAAATGGACTCAGCATCTGTATGGAATGGATCAGAATGATCCTGAATTATATGATTTGATTCTTAACCTTAAACAAATAACCATTGAAGATTGTGTAAGCGCAATTTGTCATACTGCTTCGCTTAAATCTTTTGCAACCACAGAAGACTCAAGAAGAATACTTGATAACATAACTCTTTCAGCCAATGCCAAGGCTCTGATTGTGGACAAGTATCATGATGCTATAGTATCTGCTGATTCAGGCGTGGTTGACATTCAGATACCCAAGACCGTTCCTAACAAGAGCGCTATTATTTCTGAAATAGAGAAAAAAGTCGGCTCATACGAAGGGGTTAAATCGGTGAACATACAGGTGACTGAAGAAATTACGCCCCGTTCGTTAATGTATATGTCCAGATAATATTATCAAAAGCAGGGAATCGGTATAAACCGTTCCCTGCGTGATTTGTTTTTAAGGAAAAGAGCTTTTTCGTTTTACAGATTGTTCAATTCTTCTTCGAAAATCCGGTTTTTTTCATCATATTGTTCTGTGTAATCAGCAAGTTTATCAAAAAGATCCTCAATTTCCTTTTCATGGCTGCTGATGGAAATGGATAAATCCCTGATTTTTTCAACATTCTGATCTTCCGAGGCTTTCTGCATTTCCAGGTGAAAAAACGTTAGTTCGGCCTCAAGTTTTTCAATCCTGTTTTCCGTTTTTTTTATGGACTCTTCAAGAGGTTTTAGCTCTTTCGATTTTCTTGTTATTATCTCTGATCTGAGCTTCCTGAGTTCTTTTTTACCAGTTTTTCCTGACTGGTCAGTATCATTGGAATTGATGGACTGGGATGGAGCCTTTTTATCTTCATTTTCCCACCCGATTTTTTCAAGGAAATCCTGGTATGTCCCTTCAAAAACGTCAATCCCATCATTCTGAAAAACGATAAGTTTGGTGGCTATGGCATGTAGGAACATTTCATTATGCGTAACCATCAGAAGCGCACCGTCAAAATTGTCTATCGCGCCAAGAAGAGCGTCGCATGAGTCCATGTCAAGGTGGTTGGTGGGTTCGTCAAGCATCAGCAAATTGAGGGGTGTGACCAGAAGTTTTCCGAGCATGACCCTGCATTTTTCACCACCAGAAAGAACACTTACTTTTTTCAGGGCATTGTCGCCTTCAAACATCATAAGACCGCTTATGTTTCTCGCCTGCTGAAGTGTTACGTCAGCATGGGCATAATGAATTTCGTCAGCAACGGTTTTGCCAGGATCAAGACTTGCAATATTGGTCTGTTCATATACTCCGGTTTTTGCTGAAGCATGATAGGTTATTTTGCCCGAGTCAGGGGATAAGGTACCTGCAAGGAGTTTAAGAAGTGTGGTCTTGCCCCTGCCGTTCTGCCCGATTATACATATTCTGTCGTTTGAGGTTATATTGATGCTGAAGTTTTTGATGAGTGGCTTATCTGTTTCATAGCCAAAATTGATGTCGTTTGCCTCCATTATGAATTTTGCTTTTAGAGGATCGCACCTGAAAGCAAAATCAAGCGAAGACACCTCTTCAAGCTTTTCTTTTTTATCCTGTCTTGCAAGAGTTTTTACCCTTGACTGTACAAGACTTCCAAGCCTGGCTTTTGCCCTGAATCTCCTGATGAAATCCTCGGTTTCCTTTCTTTTCTTTTCATCATTGATTCTTGTTTTTTCATATATTTCTTCCTCTTGTGCGATCTGATTATAAAATTTAGAAGTATCGCCCTGGATTTTTCTGATCTTTGCCCTGTGAATCCCAAGTGTGTGAGTAACAACCTTGTCCATGAAGCTTCTGTCATGGGTTATGAGTATAAGCTCGCCTTTCCAGGAAATAAGGAATTTTTCTATCCATCTTATTGATGTAATATCCAGGTAGTTGGTGGGTTCATCTAAAAGCAGCAGGTCCGGTTCTGATACAAGTACTTTGGCCAGATTTAGTCTTACCTGAAAACCGCCTGAAAAATCGGAAGGAGATCTTGAAAGATCTTCCCTTGAAAAGCCAAGGCCCGCAAGAATTTTTTCGCATTTCCAGACATTGTCTCTTTCAGCTTTTGGAAGGCCAAGGCAGCACTCATCCAGAATGTTTTTTTCAGTGAAGGCAAGGTGCTGCTTTAGATAGCCTATTCGAAAATTTTTGGGACAGGTTATGGAACCGCTGTCATATCCTTCTTCACCACTTATTATTTTTATTAATGTTGTTTTTCCGTGTCCGTTTCTTCCGACAAGACCGATTCTTTCTCCGTCTCCTATCTGGAAACCGGCATTTTCAAATAGAATATGGCCGCCAAAACTCTTGCTTAAATTTTCTACTGCTATCAAGGCTTCCTCCGTATTGGCCTTTGTAAAAACAAAATCAATGACTTCTCAAATCATCATAAATAGTGGGGTTGTGTTTTATTTTTAGCTATGATGCGCATTAATTGCGGCGCTTTTTTTTAAAGCTCCGCAAAAATTTTATTGTTATGTGATTCAACACTTCCCTAAGGAAAATACTTATGAGGCATTCCTCGAGTATTCTTAAAAACCTGGGTTAAAATAACCAAAATAAATAAAAACGCAATGCTGGAATCTAATGAAAGAACAATATGATTTGTAACGTGCGGGTTGTTTTCAGGAAAAATGGGTATTGAATTCTTTAGCCTGGTCTGAATACGATCAGGCTAAAGAATTCATTTATAGATGCTTGAAATAATATATTAAGAATCAATACGTCCCTGATCTTTGGTTTTACGAGCCTTTAGGAGCCATGATTTTCCAAAACTGATCAAAAAATCGTGGGATTGTATCAACAAGATTCCATTTCATCTGATGAAAATACCAGACATAAATCTGCCTGTGTGAAAACATATAGTAAAGATCCCTGGTCATCTGGGGGGTAATTGCAGGATCGATCTCACCCTTTGCTTTGCCATGTTCAATTATTTTATCTGCAATATCAAGTATTTCTGATGTCGTGTAGGTGTCTTCCCTCATCCATGCCCGCATTGGAACCGTAATAAAGGCTGTTATGGCAACTCCTGGATTATTATCGTAATAATTTAGCGTGACCCAAAAAACCTTTCTGAATATTTCCTTTGTGCTGTCCAAGCCTCTTATGTGTTCCTTGATGAGTTCCCTGATTTCTATGATTTTTTCGTCAAGAATTGTGAACAGCAGATCTTCTTTTGATGTAAAATATCTGTAGATGGTACTCGGGCTAAGCCCTGAAAGTTTGTAGATTTCACGGATATTCACCTGATGAAAATCCTTTTTTGAAAAAAGATCAAGCACAACAGGATAAAGACGTAGTTTGTTTTTTTCGGAAAGAGCATTTTTCTTAGTAATTACAGGGGTTTTTTCTAAATAAATCATTTTTATGACCCGACCTGGTTAAAAAAATTAATAGCCGTTCAGTTTTTTGAGATTGAATAATACCGCTAATAATAAAAACATTAGATTAAATCAAGTAGTATGTTAATAATATGTGTTTCAATAATAACATCTAAAAGGAGATTCTGACGCAATTATGGCTGGATCTGACTCAAGCGGCGGTAACAGGAAAGATAATTTGATTCTAACCAGTGGTACTACTGTACGAAGAACTCTGGACAGGACTATCCATCTGGGAATCATACTTGCGTCCATAGTGCCTATAATCATAGTATTCGGCGTGATGAGCTATCATCTTGAATCATCATTTAAAAAGGTAGCTTATGGCCAGATCGAGGACATGGTTTATAAAGACACCAGAAAAATAGACAGTTTTCTTTCTGAAAGACTGGCGGTGCTCAGGCTTTTTCTTGATAACAATGCAGAAAAAATGATGGAGAAGAGCTTTCTCAAACACCAGCTCGATGCCCTCAGAAATGTTTACGGCAATATTTATCTTGATCTTGGAATTGTTGACATAAGAGGGAATTACAGAAATTTCGCTTTACTTAAAGAAGACGGAAAAGAAACCCCGCCATCAGGTGAAGACTGGTTTGTAAACGCAATCACAAGGGATACCTATATAAGCGACGTGTCCGTTAATTCAAGTGGTGAACCATTTTTTGTCGTCGCAATTAAAGTGGATGCAGGTGAGGAACATTTCATATTAAAATCCTCCGTGGATTTTTCAGGTCTTTCAGGACTGGTGAATGATCTTAAAACCGGCAACAGCGGGTCTGTCTGCATAATAAACAAAGCCGGAGCCTTCCAGTTCAAACCTGAAAAAGCTGATTTGAGCGACGGCAAATTGCTTGCCTCTTATGCTGAAAAATATGCAAAGCATTTATCCCCGGGCAAAAAACCAGTAACATTTGAAATTGATAGAACAATCTATTCCATGTCCATACTTAAAGAAGGTGACTGGATACTTGTTTTTCAGCAGAAAAGGGATGAAGTTCTTGAAAGCTTAATTGCAGCAAGGAGAACCCTTCTCATGGTTCTTGCCCTTGTGAGCGCATTTGTCGTAATTGCAGGTTTGTTTATTTCAAGCAAAATTATCACCCAGATAGACAGGCTTGAAACTGAAAAGGAAGAGTTGAACGACAAGGTAATCGAGGCAGGGAAATTGAGCTCCCTTGGTGAGATGGCCGCAGGTATTGCCCATGAAATTAATAATCCTTTGGCAATCATGGTTGAGGAAGCAGGTTGGATTCAGGATATTCTCGAAGATATTCACGAAAAAGACGCAAATACTGAGGAAATTTCAAGGAGCGTCGCACAGATAAGGAGCCAGGGCATTAGATGCAGAAATATCACCCATAAGCTCCTGACCTTTGCAAGGAAACCTGATCACAAGATCGAAGCTGTTGATATTAATGCCCTGATCAGGGAAATGCTTGATCTTACAGGTTCAAAGGCCTTACAGTCAGGAGTTACTATTTCTTTCAACCCTGACCCTGACCTGCCTCCAATCGCAGCTTCGTCCACAGAACTTCATCAGGTTTTCATGAATCTTATTTACAATGCTCTGGACGCCATGGAGATAAAAGGCGGCCAGCTCGGGATTGAAATAGGCAGAACAGATAAGGACATGGGGTACGTCAGGATATCTGATACAGGTGAAGGTATTTCTTCCGATAATATATTTAAGATATATGATCCTTTTTTTACGACAAAGCCGGCAGGCAAGGGGACAGGACTCGGACTATCCATATGCTATGGTATAGTTACGAATCTTGGAGGAGAAATCAAGGTCAACAGCGTTCCTGGTGCAGGTACTATTTTTCACGTAATTTTGCCTTTTTATAAAAACAAATAGTCTTGTGCCCAGGCTTTTTCTTTTTTATCTGGACTTGAATGCATATGGATTCTAATACGATTACAGGCACGTCGGTCAGAGCGGCTTAGTCCAGTCCAAGAGATTTATTTGTGTTTGGGTTCACATGGGTTTTCGCTTTGATCCTGATTAAATTATGGAGGCCGCATGATTTCAAAATCTATACTCATTGTGGATGATGAAAAAGACCTGATGTCAACACTTGTAAGAAGATTGACAAGAAGAGGAATCCGGGCAGACGGTGTCTCCACTGGAAAGGCCGCTATTTCCCGGCTTTCTGAAAAAAGGGCCGATGTTGTTGTTCTTAACATCATTCTACCTGATATGAAGGGGCTGGATCTTATGATGGCCATAAAAAAGCCGGACATGACCCGATCATAATAATACTCACAGGCCATGCTTCGGTAGATCTTGCAAAAAATGCGCTTGAAAACGGAGCAAGCGAATATATTATAAAGCCTTGCCCTGCAGAGGAACTGCTTGGTAGGATTGCGCACTCTTTCAGGAGAAACGATAATCAAACAGTTTATTAATGACAAGGTCTCAAAAAGTCCGATTCCCGTCATTCCGGCGCAGGCTGGAATCCAGAAGTGGCTGAAATTACAAAGATGACGGATCAAGTCAGGTATGACGATTAAGCCATTTTTAGACTTTTTGCGACTCCATCAATAATGGTTTGTTTTGGAATGTTTTTGATCTGCTTGCCTTCTTTCAAAACGAAAGCCTGCAGTTTTGTTCAATCATGATTAACGGCCATTTTCTGGTCATTACATCATCAATGGGTGGTTTCAGGAAGTCCTGACATGGAAATAATCAAACACGCAAAAGAAGTATTGGAAATCGAAGCCCAGGGTATTTTAAGCCTTGTAGACAAGATTGATTCAAATTTTGTTACCCTCGTGGACACAATCTATGAATCAAACGGAAGAGTCATTATATCCGGAATCGGCAAATCCGGTCTTGTCGGTAGAAAAATTGCCGCCACAATGAGCAGCACGGGCACAAATTCTCTCTTTCTCCACCCTGTGGAAGCAATGCATGGTGATCTTGGCATGGTTTCACCAAATGATGTATTCATAGCTCTATCAAACAGCGGAGAAACGAGTGAGCTTAATCTCCTAATGCCAAGTGTAAGAAAAATAGGATGCAAGCTTGTCGCCATGACAGGCAGAACTGATTCTACATTGGCAAAACTCTCTGACATGGTTATTGATGTGGGAGTCTCAAAAGAAGCCTGTCCTATGGGCCTTGCTCCTACGGCAAGTACGACCGCCCTTCTTGCCATGGGTGATGCCCTGGCCGTAGCCCTGATTCACAAGAGGGATTTCAAACCCAGCGATTTCAAAAAATTTCATCCTGGCGGACAGCTGGGGCAGAGACTATCAAGCAAAGTCGGGAACCTCATGCTCAAAGGCGATCTGGTTCCAATAGTCAGGCCAGGAACAGACATGAAACAGGCTCTTCTTGAGATGGACAAATACGCCATAGGCGCCATAATTGTATGTGACGACGAGTGTAATCTTGCCGGAATAATTACAGATGGGGATATCAGGCATAATATTGTCAAGAATCCGAACATGGGTGAACTCAAGGTGGATGACATAATGACAAGGTCGCCAAGATCCCTTGACGAGGAAACTCCAGGCTATGATGCCCTGAACATGATGGAAAAATACCAGATTACTGTTCTTCCGATAACTTCCGGAGGCAATCGTGTCATTGGTGTCCTTCATCTCCATGATATACTTGGAAAGGGCGAGTTCAAGTTCAATGCATCATGATTTTTTTTGATGCTTCCATATTATCATTGGCAACGTAGCAAAAAGTCCGATTTCCGTCATTCCGGCGCAGGCCGGAATCCAGAAATGACTGAAAACACTGGATGCCGGATCAAGTCCGGCATGACGCTGATGACTTTTTGTGTGTTTTTGCGAGTTCATCCTCTTTAATGATCAGTATTCTGGACTAATTAATGGAAAGCCATAAAAATACGGAAGATTTTATATCCCTCACTTCGGCAGACACAGAAATCAGGACTCTTGGAAAAGCAGGTTTCAGATCTCCACTGGCTGAAATGGCTTCGGAATCACCTTGTCCGAGGTTTATAAGCGATTCTGACAGAATTCTAATAGATACCGACGCAAAAAGACTGGCTGAGGTTATTTCAAATGGAGAACAGCCTCCGTCCTTCGAGCTTGCAGGTCCTCGAGAAGACATTTTTTTTGATCCTACAGAAACTGGGTGTGCTGTTGTTACATGCGGAGGTCTGTGTCCTGGCCTAAATGATATCATAAGGTCAATAGTCCTCGAGCTTTATTACAGGTACGGAGTCAAAAGGATTTATGGTATTAAATACGGACTTCAGGGTTTTATTCCTAAATACGGTCATAAAATTGTTGATCTGAGCCCTGAAAATGTCACAGGGATTCTTAACCTTGGCGGTTCAGTGCTTGGCACATCAAGGGGAACCCAGGATATAAACGCAATAATTGACACTCTTATTGAAAAAAAAATAAACATAGTCTTTATGGCTGGTGGAGACGGAACTCTCAAGGCTGCCCTTGCCATTGATTCTGAGTTAAGAAAACGCAATCTGCCCATAAGTATAATAGGTATTCCAAAAACCATTGATAACGACATTTTCATGGTTTCACGATCTTTTGGATTTGATACTGCCGTTGATGTGGCAACCCATGTTATCCAGGCTGCACATAATGAGGCCGCAGGTTTTCCTTATGGAATCGGCCTGATTAAGCTAATGGGCAGATATTCAGGCTTTATTGCGGCAACAGCAGCTCTTGCCCAGCAGGACGCGAATTTTGTTCTTATTCCTGAAGTGGATTTTGATCTTGAAGGACCAAACGGACTCCTGACAAAGCTTCATGAACGTCTCAAGGCAAGGGGACATGCTGTAATAGTGGTGGCCGAAGGAGCAGGGCAGAAATACCTTGAAGATGGAGACAGCCAGCTCGACAAATCAGGTAATGTTAAACTGAAAGACATAGGAATCTACCTAAAAGACAGAATCACAGACTATTTCAAGTATGATGGCATAGATATTTCCATGAAATATATAGATCCAAGTTATACAATCAGGAGCCTGAGAGCCAACGCAAACGACAGCGTTTTTTGTGGTTTTCATGCAAGAGATGCAGTTCATGCAGGTATGGCCGGAAAAACCGGAATGCTTGTTGGGCACTGGAACGGCAGCTTTGTTCATATTCCCATGAAGCTTTCGGCAGGAAAGCGCAAACAGGTCAATCCAAGGGGTAAACTATGGCATACAGTTCTTGAGGCAACCGGGCAGGGCATGCTTCTGAACAATACTGAATGCTGACAAAGCCGCAAAAAGTCTGATTAGCGTCATTCCGGCGCAGGCCGGAATCCAGACGTGTCTGAAAATACAAAGATGCAGGATTAAGTCCGGCATGACGCCGATGCCTTTTTTTGACTTTTTGCGAGTCCATCAATAATCAATTGTGGCTCTGTCTTATTTTCAGCTTGAGCGCCTTCGGCGAGTCGCTTTTTGTAAAAAGCCCCGCAAAAACTTTATGATTATGTCAGATGCTTGGAAAACTTTCGATATTTTTGTAAATCACTTTTTTCAGACCAGACAATCATACTGAAAATAGTGCATAGCCATTTAATCAATTGAGAAATTTTGAAATCAGCTCCGATGCCTTTTCAATTTCTTTAGGGGCAAGCCAGATTGCGTTGGGCTCGTGTCTGAACCACGTAAGTTGCCTTTTGGCATAACGTCTCGTGTCCTGTTTCAGGATCTCTATACTTTTATCAAAATCGACTTCCCCGGCCAGGAATTCACACATATGTCTGTATCCAATTGATTTCATGGGTTTAAGATCTCTTCTATAGCCCATTTCAAGAAGTTTTTTCACTTCATCCGGGAGCCCTTCCTGAATCATGATCTCTACGCGCCTGTTTATTCTCTCATAAAGGTCCGCTCTGTCAATTCCGAGGCAAATTTTTAGGTAGTCGTATCTGCTTTCCCTGAATCCGTGGTCTTCCCATGATTCAGAAATTGGGCGGCCTGTTTTTTCATGATGTTCAAGTGCTCGTATTATCCTGAACGTGTCATTGGGATGTATTTTTTCAGATGCTGGCTGATCTATATTTTTAAGTCTTTCATGAAGAATTGCAGAACCAACGGTTTCTGCTTCTGCTCTTAGTTTTTCGAGTACTATGTCTTCAGCAGGTTCTGACCTGAAAAGCCCGTTTAGGAAAGCTCTTATGTAGAGTCCTGTGCCGCCGACCATAAAGACATTTTTCCCTAAATTTCTCAATCTCTCTTCTTCTTGTGCGGCTCTGTTTGAAAACATTGCAGCATCAAAAGGCTGGTCAGGGGTTACTATATCTATCAGTGAATGGGGGACCAGTGAAAGCTCTTCGGGTGTTGGTTTTGCAGTGCCAATATCCATGTGTTTATATATCTGCATGGAATCCGAGTTGATGATTTCAGCTCCGAATTTCAGTGCGAGTTTTATAGCAAATGCGGTTTTACCAACTCCTGTCGGACCACATATTATGACTACTTTTTGCTTCGAGGTAGTAAATTTGGAAGTTTCCATATGTTTCCATTATCGGCTTGAATCAAGTTAAGGTGTAAGGTCTTTCTAAATACCACAATTTAATGCGTTTTGCCTTAAATATCGAGGGACAAATATATTGACAATAATAATTTATCTGGTTAATGAAAGTACCTGCATAAAAAAGATTCGGAAATATGGCGGTTAGAGCCGCCTCGGTTTTGTAAATCAGTTATTTGTATCAGTTTTATTAATAAGCCGCTTCCTGATGGGGGTGGTGAAACGTTTTGAACAGGAGAAGGAAACCATGGCAAAGGATGTAATCGGATCCGCAATGGTCATTGGTGGTGGTATTGCAGGCATGCAAACTGCACTGGATCTCGCCGACTCCGGGTATTATGTTTACCTGGTCGAAAAAGGCCCGTCCATCGGTGGCGTCATGTCACAGCTGGACAAGACCTTCCCAACCAACGACTGCGCGATGTGAATTATCTCACCCAAACTGGTCGAGGTCGGCCGGCATTTAAACATCGAGCTTAAAACACTTAGTGAAGTAGTAAACGTAACCGGTGAAGAAGGGAATTTCCAGGTGGAAATTCTCCAGAAACCAAGATACGTAGATCCTGACAAATGTATCGCCTGCGGAGCATGTACTGAAAAATGCCCCAAAAAGGTAACTGATACATATAATGCAGGTCTTAAAACCAGAAAAGCCATTTATGTAGAGTATGATCAGGCGGTGCCATTAAAGTATGCTATTGACGGCACTCAGTGTATCAAGATTACAAAGGGCAAATGCGGTCTTTGCGAAAAGATCTGCCCAACCGGCGCCATTCTTTATGATGACAAGGAAAAGACAGAAGTCATAAATGTAGGTTCTGTTGTTCTTGCTCCTGGCTTCAAGCCTTTTGATCCTTCAGTTTTCGATACGTATCAGTACACAAAATTCCCGAATGTAATTACTTCTCTGGAATTTGAGCGTATTCTTTCTGCTTCTGGCCCCACCATGGGACATCTTGTCAGAAGATCTAAAGATCACGAAGAACCTAAAAAAATAGCCTTTTTCCAGTGTATCGGTTCCCGCGATATGAACCGCTGCAATAATGGTTATTGCTCATCCGTATGCTGTATGTACGCCATCAAGGAAGCCGCTATTGCCAAAGAGCATAATGGTGATGATCTTGACTGCGCGATTTTCTTTATGGACATGCGTACCCACGGCAAGGATTTCGAGCGTTATTATAATGATGCAGAGAAAAAAGGCGTCCGTTTCGTAAGAAGCCGTGTCCACACCATCAATCCTGTTCCTGAAACCGATGATCTTGAAGTTCGCTATGTAACTGAAAGCGGAGAACTCAAGACCGAAGTATTCAACATGATTGTTCTCTCCATCGGCCTTGAAACCGATCCCAAGACTGTTGAGCTTGCTAACAAGTTAGGCGTTGAACTTACCAAGGGCAGATTTGCTGCTACAGGTTCTTTCACTCCTGTTGCGACTTCAAAGCCAGGCGTTTTTGTTTGCGGTGCTTTCCAGGGACCAAAAGATATTCCTCAGGCTATGATCGACGCGAGTGCCGCAGCAGCTGCTGCCGGAGAACCGCTTGTATCTGCCCGCGGAACACTCACAAAAACCGAGGATGCTGTCCCCCAGGTCAATGTAAAAGGCGACAGACCTAAAATCGGTGTATTTGTATGCAGTTGCGGTACAAACATTGCGGGTGTAATAGATGTTGCAACCCTTACCGAATATGCCAAGTCTCTTCCATATGTCGAGTTCTCCTTTAACAACATGTTCTCATGCTCCCAGGACTCCCAGGACAAGATTGCTCAGATTATCAAGGAACAGGGGCTTAACAGGGTTGTTGTTGCAGCCTGTACTCCTAAGACACATGAGCCTCTTTTCCAGGAAACCCTGCTTGCTGCCGGTCTGAACAAATATCTCTTTGAGATGTGCAATATCCGTAATCACGGATCCTGGGTTCACAAAGAAACTCCTGAAGCTGCCACAGAAAAGGCAAAAGACCTCCTTAGAATGGCTGTTTCCAAGGTTGCTCTTTCCCAGCCTCTTGAAGAAGCCCAGCTCCAGGTAAATCAGGTGGCTCTTGTAATCGGCGGTGGTATAGCCGGAATGACAGCTGCAAAAGCTCTTTCTACTCAAGGTTACGAAGCTCATATAGTTGAAAGAAATGAAACTCTTGGTGGCCAGGCTCTCCGTCTGTTCAAGACTCCGAAAGGCGAAGACATCCAGGCCAACCTTGCTGCAATGGTCAAGGAAGTAAATGACAATCCAAAGATACACGTCCATCTGAATACCAGTATAGACAATGTTGACGGTTTTGTCGGAAATTTCAAGACCAAGCTTGTTTCAGCCTCTGGTGAGAAGATGCTTGACCATGGCGTTGCCGTCATGGCAACAGGCGCTGCTCCTCTTGCTCCCACCGAATACATGTTCGGCAAGGATCCCCGTATAATCACAAGCCAGGAGCTTGATGAGAAGTTCATTAAAAATGATCCTTCTCTGAATGACGTTGAAACAGCTGTGTTTATCCAGTGCGTTGGCTCAAGGGAGCCTGAAAGACCATATTGCTCGCGTCTTTGCTGCACACACAGCATAGACAACGCCCTTGAACTGAAGCACCGAGATCCGGAAAAGACTGTTTATGTTCTATACCGTGATATCCGTGCATATGGTGAACGTGAGTATTTGTACCGTGAAGCACGCGATGCAGGAATCATATTCATCCGTTACGACCTTGAAAGCAAACCAAAGGTAAGCATCAAGGAAGGAAAGGTATCCATTCTGATCACCGATCCTGTTCTTGGTCTGCCACTTGACATCAGGGCTGATCTTGTTTCCCTTGCCACAGCTATAATACCTTACAAGGATGAAAAACTCGCCCAGTTCTTCAAAGTTCCGATGAATGCGGACGGTTTCTTTGTTGAACGTCACGCAAAACTCGGACCTTCCGAATTTGCTACAGACGGCGTATTCCTCTGCGGTATGGCTCATTATCCTAAGCCTATAGATGAATCAGTGGCCCAGGGTCAGGCAGCGGCATCAAGAGCTATAACTCTTCTTGCAAGAGAAAATATTTTCACCAGCGGTCAGGTTGCCTCTGTTGATCCTTATTACTGCAGTTCATGCGGAATATGCGTGAGTGTTTGTCCTTACTCTGCTCCTTCTTTCATTACTGAAGGACCAAATACAGGTAAGGCCAAAATCAATCCGGTACTTTGCAAAGGCTGCGGTCTGTGCGTTTCATCATGCCGTTCCGGTGCCATCCACCACAGCGGCTTTGACAATGACCAGATTTTTGCCCAGATCTTCGCCTTGAACCAGGGTTAATCGAGCAGTATTTAAGGACGCGAATTATTTTTAAGGAGATAATATAATGGGTGATTGGGAACCTAAAATAGTCAGTTTTCTCTGCAACTGGTGCAGCTACGGTGCAGCTGACCTTGCAGGCGTTAGCCGGTTTCAGTATCCGGCAAACATACGTGTAATACGCATACCCTGTACTGGCCGTATGAGTCCTAAGTTCTTCCTCTCAGCACTTAAGGAAGGCGCCGACGCGGTATGGGTCTCTGGCTGACATCCGGGAGACTGCCATTACCTGGAAGGTAATTACTACGCAAGAAGAAAGTTTGTACTCTTTAATGAACTGGCTGAATATATGGGCATCGAGCCTGGCCGCCTCCATTACTCGTGGATTTCCTCTGCAGAATCCACAAAATTTGTGGATGTAGTCAAGCAGGTGACAGAGGCGGTTAAAGCTGTTGGACCCAATAAACGTTTTGTAAAAGACCAGCTAAGGTAAAAGACTATGAACGGATACATAGATAAAATTAAAGAAGCAGCACGCCGTGTTCTTGCAGAGAAAAAGGTGGATGTTGTCATAGGCTTCAAAAAAGGAAGTGTTGCCATGATGACAGAACCTTGCCTCGTGAGTGACGCGGATTCGGTTGATAAACTGGTGTGGGATTCCAACTGCCGCCTTAACCTTGCCAATTACGCAAAGGGCAGAAAAGGCACAATGGCAGTCATAGCCAAGGGCTGTGATTCCCGTAACCTTGTTACACATATAATTGAAAACCAGATAAAGCGTGAACAGGTTTATATAATCGGCGTACCATGCAAGGGCATGGTTGATAAGACAGCCGTGAAGGCAATGTTCGACGGTGACATTACTTCTATGACTGAAAATGGCGACGATATAAAGTTTGTTTGTGACGGTGCTGAAAAATCAGTTAAGAAAGCTGACATTTTGCAGGATAACTGTAGAACATGCATACGCCGCAATCCTGTTCTTTGCGATGAGATGATAGCTGAACCTGTGGAAGAGCAGCAGGTTGTAGATCGTTTTGCATCTGTAAACAAGATTGAAGCCATGTCAGTTGATGACAAGTGGAAGTTCTTCGAAGACTTGCTTTCTCCATGCACAAGATGTTACGCGTGCAAGAATGCGTGTCCTCTATGCTACTGCCCGACCTGTTTTGTTGACGAATCCCGTCCACAGTGGGTAGGAAAAGGCACGGATCCGGTTGATATCAGAACTTACCATTTCCTCAGGGCATATCACTGCGCTGGCCGCTGTACAGATTGCGGAGCATGTGAAGCAGCATGTCCTATGGATATAAAGGTAAGGCTTTTCACCAAAAAGCTTGAAAAAGGCTGTGTTGAAAATTTTGGTTGGGAAGCGGGAATGTCGCTTGATCAGCGTCCTCCAATGGATACATTCAAGATCGACGATCCAGAAACCATTATCCGGTAGCAGATCAGGCCATAGTGGTCTGATCATATAGAAGAACTCAACGTTTTCAGGGGACATGCCATGAAAATTATAAAGATAGACAAGTCAGCCTGGGCTGCCGGAGTGGATAAGTCACGGAGTGCATACCGTCTGGTGGGCCCGGTCAAGGATAAGCAGTTCCATGTATTCAGAGGGCTTGCAGCTGGCGAACAGCCCGACATGGGTTACAAAAACACAAGACTTTCACCAAAGTCCATAGCTTTCCCGGCATCTGAAACCATGCTGGTTTATAATCTGGACGAAAATGTGGAAGGCCATCATATAATGAAAGAGGCTGAAAAGGATTATTCAGCCCAGGCCGTAATCGGCATCAGACCATACGACGCCAAGGCTTTCAAACTTGTTGAACTCAACTTCAACAATCCTGATTATCAGGATCCTTACTGGGTAAAGGCTTATGAATGCACAACCTTCATAGGCCTTGCGATCAACAGCCCTGACCAGTTTGATTTTTCCACAAGCTGCGGAACAGGGCCATTTGATGACTCGGCTCTGGATGTAATGCTTGTTGATGCTGGTGACAGCTACCTTGCAAAGGTGATGACAGACAAGGG
>NZ_AUEY01000025.1 GCF_000426225.1 Desulforegula conservatrix Mb1Pa | reverse complement strand
TCATTCCTTTTTCCACGATCAAACAGTTCTGAGGCATTCTGTTCAAGCTCTTTCTTCCAGGCTGATATCTGATTGGAATGCACACCAAACTGATCGGATAATTCCGAGAGGGTTTTGTCTCCCTTCAAAGCCGCTAACGCCACTTTAGCCTTGAATGCTGGTCCGTGATTTCTTCTGATTCCTTTTGCCATTCTTCTGCTCCTTTTTTTTGATGTTCTAATAAAGCAGATTTTCACTTAAATGGCTGTCCAATTTTTCCAGACCAGCTCTTTATTCATATTATTTTTTTCGTACGTAAGGGAATATAGTCTTTTATATTCTGACTTGGTCATGTAATCTGCTGAACTGCATTCGATATTCTTTGGGCGAGAGTCCTGTGTTTTTTCTGAAAAGTTATCTGAACGAATTAGCGTTTTCGTACCCGACTTTGAGGGTGATCTTGTCAATGGATTCCCTTGTTTTTTCAAGCTTTGCCTTGGCCGCTTCTTAAATGGCCATCCAATTTTTCCAGACCAGCTCTGTTACGAATCTATTTCATTAAAATCCTGAATTTTTAATTTGTATTGTTGAAAAATAAAAAGTGTTTGACAATTAGTTTGTGTGTGAACTATATAGTTTGCATGTGTACTAATTTAAAAGATTGAGTTTGATTATTAAAATAATAATAAATGGAGGGAATCAAGATGAGCCAGACATTAGAAATGTACAAAGCATCAGGAAATGAAGCTTTTACGCAGCTTGCAACCGAATTCGCACCTTATTTCAGTACAATAGACCCTATGTTTGTTGACCTCAGGCCAGGTTACGCAGAAGTTAATGTTCCAAACCAGAAAAAGATTCATAATCATTTAGGCACTGTTCATGCCATTGCAATGTGTAATGCTGCTGAGCTTGTTGCAGGAATGATGACAGATGTTTCTATTCCGGATACATCCAGGTGGATTCCGACTGGAATGACAGTAAAATATCTTGCGAAGGCAAAAACTGATTTAAGGGCCATTGCAAAAGGAGATAGCATAGACTGGAACTCAACAGGCAATATTGATGTACCGGTTGTTATATATGACGCCGATGGAAAAGAAGTTTTTACTGCTGCCATCACTATGAATGTCAGCAATAAAAAATAAAGTTGATCATTGCCGTCTCTCTACAGGTACATGGAAAGGCGGCATATAAATAATATTAGGAATTTATACGTGCCATGAAAAGAGAGCGTAAATGACTGAAGATAAAAGACTTTTTTTTAAGCTAAATAAGGCACAGCGTCTACTGCTTAACTATTTTGACCACGAAGCTACAGATCTGTTCGGTGTTTCCATTACACAGATTGCGACCCTTTTTTATCTGCGCAGCAATGATGGTTGTCTGCTTAAAGATCTAAGCATTGAATTATCCCAGAATAAATCAGCAATAACGACTCTGATCGAAAGAATGGGCAAAAATGGTCTTATTCAAAAAGTAGCCTCTGAAAAGGACGGTAGAGCCTATCATATTTTCTTAACAGAAAAAGGCAGGACTATAAGTGAGCAGGCCTTACCTATGGTCAAAGAAAATAACAGAAAACTTACCGGCCAGTTTACAATGGAAGAAATAGAAATCATTAACCGTTTTTTTGATAGGATAATCGAAATTTATAAATAAAACCTTAATCAATACGGTATGATACCGGGGGATTTATGGCATCATTTAGAAAAACAAGCTGTGTTCTCTGTGCCCAGAATTGCGGCCTTGAGGTGCAGGTAGAAAACAATAAAATCGTCAAGGTCAGACCTGATAAAGATAATCTCAAGAGCATTGGATATGTATGCAGAAAAGGGATGAACATTGCCAATCATCAGCACCATGATGACAGGCTTAAATATCCGCTCAAAAAAACACCTGATGGATTTGTAAGAATATCCTGGGAGCAGGCTTTTTCAGAAATAGGGGCAAAACTAAAATCGATCATTGATCAGCATGGCCCCAAAACCTTCGCATACATGGGCGGAGGTGGCCAGGGCTGCCATTTTGAGGCTGCCTTTGGCATGAATCTCATGAAAAATCTTGGTTCCAGATATAATTACAACCCTCTTGCCCAGGAACTTACTGGTTATTTCTGGGTTTGCGGAAGAATGACAGGTCGCCAGAACAGATTCTGTATACCTGATGAACATCATGGTGACATGATTCTTGGAATTGGATGGAATGGAATGGTAAGCCACCAGATGCCAAGAGCACCGATCATTTTAAAAGAGTTTTCTCAAAATCCTGATAAGATCGTAGCCATAATTGATCCTAGGAAATCTGAAACAGCAAAAATTGCAGATATTCATATTCCATTGAAGCCTGGAACCGATGCGCTTCTTGCCAGAGCAATGATTGCCTTAATAGTTCAAGAAGGATGGGAGAAGAAGGACTATATTGGAAATAATGTTTCTGGTTTTGAGAGTATAAGACCCTGGTTCAAAAATTTTGATGTTAAAAAAGCCCTTGAAGTCTGTGATGTTGATTACAACGATGTAAAGAATCTTTGCAGAAAACTTACAACAAAAAACTGGTGTATGCATTTTGATTTGGGGGTTCATATGAACCGCCATAGCACTATGACGGCATATTTATACATGATTCTCGCAACAATTTGCGGCAGGATATGTGTCCCAGGCGGGAATGTAATTCCAGGAACATTTGTTCCTCTCGGCTCCCATACTGATGAACGTGATCCTAAAGTTTGGAGAACCATGGCAACAGATATACCGGCAATAAATGGGGCATTCCCGCCTAATGTCATGCCCGAAGAAATATTATCCGAACACCCGGAAAGACTCAGGGCAGTAATAGCATCAGGCTCCAATCCCTTGAGATCCTATGCCGACACAACCGCATTCGAAGACGCGTTCAAAAAGCTTGATCTGCTTGTTACCATTGAGCTTGCAATGACTGAAACGGCCGAGGTTTCAGACTATGTTCTTCCATCAAAATCAGGATATGAAGCATGGGATGCGACGTTTTTTGCATGGCATTACCCTGAAGTCTTTTTTCAGATGAGGCACCCAATACTGGAGGCAGAAGGAGAAGCACTTGAAGCCGGAGAAATAATGACAGGTATTGCTGAAGCTGCCGGTCTTATACCTGAAATTCCAGATTATTTGTATAAAGCAGCAAAACATGACCGAATGACCTATGCCACAGCCCTTTTTTCTTTTGCCGCAAAGAATAAACAAGTGATAAAAGTCATGCCCCATGTCATATCAAAAACCCTTGGTAAAGAAATGAAATCAGGAAACAAGGCTGCGCTTTGGGCTCTTCTTCTTTCAGCTCCTGGTAATGTTATGAAAAATGCTTCAAGGGCAGAAGTACTCCGCTCAGGTAGTCCTGGGATCAGTTTAAAGCTCAAGCTTTTATATACAGCCATGATAGGGGCTGCAAAATATCAGAGCCTTGCGCCATTAGCCATACTATCTCCAAGAATTGAATGGGCAGAAAAAATGTTCAATGAGATTACCAGTCATCCTGAAGGATTATGGGTTGGAAAATCTGTCTTTGAAAACAATCTGAAAGAAATAAAAACTGAAGATGGGAAAATCAATATTTATATTCCTGAGATGGAAGAATGGATGAAAGAAATAACCCCTGAATCTGAAGCAAAAGCTGTTGCCACTGATCCTGAATACCCTTTTATTCTTAATGCCGGTCGTCATACCCCAAACAACGCAAATACTTTAATGCGAAAGCCTGACTGGAATAAGGATAGAAGAGCCTGCACTCTTGCCATGAATCCTGATGATGCTGCCTTACTCAATATGATCGACGGAGAAAAGGTTAGAATAACGACTGAAGCATCATGCGCTGATCTCGAACTTGAAATTACAGAAGACGCAAGAAAAGGTCAGGTTCTTATCCCCCACGGTTTTGGCCTTAAATATAAAGGTGTTGAATACGGAGTTAATGTCAACAGATTGACAAAAAATACCCATAGAGACAGGTTTGCTGCGACTCCTTTTCACAGATATGTGCCATGCAGGATAGAAAAGATCCAAGCATAGCGTTGGTTTGTATGGGAGAACTCCGGCTGGTCGCCTTTTTTGTAAAGAAGCCCTTAAAAAATTTCATTGATTTTAGAGGTGGTCTTTAGGTTTTTGAGTGAAGATGCCATATGTAGGGTGCTCAAACCGCAAGGGTTGCGCACCAACCAGCTCGTAGAAAACATTTATAGCTCCTCAGGCGTAAAGCTGACAACACTGTCTATGTCTGAAGCACCTGCAAACAGCATCACGAGCCGATCTATTCCAAGTGCGCAGCCTGCGGAGACCGGCATCATTGGCAGACTTTCGAGAAATTTTTCAGGTATTGGAGCTGTAATTTTTCCTGTTTTCATTCTTTCCTCGAAATCAGCCTCAAATCTCTGTCTCTGCTCGACATGATCCGTCAACTCAGAAAATGCGTTGCAAAGCTCGAGTCCTGCAATGTAAAGCTCGAATCTTTCAGCAACGGACGGGTCTTTTTTTGAAATGCGTGAAAGAGCAGCGCAGCTTGACGGATAATCATGAAGAAAACATGGGGCCTTGGTTCCAAGATTGGGTTCTATCTCAAGTCCCATGATTTCATCGAATCTGTCATTTTTAAGTGCTTCTGATGCAGATATTTCAGAATATTTTTCGTAGGCCTGATTAACGGTAATTCTTTGCCAGTCTCCTGAAATATTCACTTCATGGCCGTCGAAGGAAACCGTCTTTATTGAGCCCAGTCTTTCAGCCACAAATTTCACCAGAGCTTCTGTCTCATCCATCAGAATATTGTAGTCGGCTCCTTTTCTGTACCATTCCAGCATCGTAAGCTCAGGAACATGCTTTCTGCCCCTTTCACCTTTTCTGAAACATTTGCAGATCTGGAAAATGCGATCATATCCGGCAGCAAGAAGCCTTTTCATGCAGATCTCTGGTGATGTCTGGAGGAACCATTCCGAAGATTCCACAGGATCTATATGTACTTCTGGCGCGAGTGACGGCAGCCTCACAGGCGTTTCAACCTCAAGATAGCCGTTTTCCGTGAAGAAATCCCGGACAGCCTGAATCAGCTTTGCCCTGAGTTTCAGGTTTTCAATTATTTTTGCCTGACGGTAATATGGTCTTTGTTTCATTTGAATTTTATTTTTTATTACCTTTTTTCTTATGAAACTCGTCCTTTGGCCTGTCCTGGAGGCAGACAATATTATGACCGTCGCCGTTTTCTGCATCATACCAGCTGTAGCCGATTTCCTTGCATTTGTCGCAGGCTCCCACAGGAATATGGATTCCTGCCATGCTGTAATCCCTGTCTGATGATGATCTTATCTTGAAAGTCCCTCCGCACTCTTCGCATGACCTCAGAATTTCAGACTGTCGCTCCCATATTCCGTCCGTGTCGTATGTTATGCTTCGGCTTCTTTCATAAAATGGTTTCTCGCCGTATGCTTTTATCTTAAGTTCATCCCTCATATCCCATATCTGGAGAACCTGATCGCAGGTTTTTTTGATTGCATCAAGGGTTCTTAAGTCTTCCTTGATTCTTTCAGGATCATATCCAGGTTCTGTAACTTTGCTGTAATCCAGGCCTGCCATGGAAAGAATTATTCCGGCGTTAACATATGGCAGGGCGCCTTCGATGGAATATCCGCCCTCAAGTACCGCAATGTCGGGCTTGAGCATTGTTGTGAGTTTTGCGTAACCCTGGGCCGAGAAATTCATGTTCGTGATAGGGTCTGAATAATGATTGTCCTGACCAGCGGAATTGACGATTATTTCAGGCTTGAAATCCTCTAAAATGGGCAGTACGCAGTTTTGAATTGTATAAAGATAACCTTCTTCTGAAGTGCCTGGAGGCAGAGGGATATTTATGGTGTATCCTGCGGCATTCGGGCCGCCGAATTCGTTGGTAAAGCCTGATCCTGGATAAAGAGTTCTCCCATCCTGGTGAAGCGAAATGAAAAGAACGTCAGGATCATGCCAGAAAATATCCTGGGTTCCATCCCCATGATGACAATCTGTGTCAACAATGGCGATTCTTTTGACTCCGTATTCGCTTCTTAAGATTTCGATCATTATGGCTTCATTATTTACATTACAGAAGCCCCGGCCACCATGAACCATCCTCATCGCATGATGCCCCGGAGGTCTCACCAGCGCGAACCCGTTATCTATTTCTTTTTCCATGAAGGCCCTGGCAATGGTTTTAGCGCCTCCTGCGCTTATATAATGGGATTCGGTCATGACATGCTTGGGTTTGGTAAGACAGAAATGGGTTCTTCCCACTTCATGGTCAGTTATCATACCAGGTTTGTATTCGATTATGCCGTCTATGTCGAGAAGCCCTTCCTCAAAAACTTGATCCTGGGTGTATAAAAGGCGTTCTTCCCTTTCAGGATGTGTCGGATCAATCGCCCAGTCAAATGCAGGGAAAAATACAAGTCCTGTTTTTTTCAAAGCTTTCATATCAGGCTCCAATTATTTGATTGTTGACCAAATATATTCAGGCTTCAGCCATGTAAGGTGTGTGTTTTCATTGTTCGCACCATTTGGCTGACAAAAACGGTGCGTGGAAAAGCGTCACGCAACCTACATTTATAATCAAAAATATTTTAAGTTTTTTGCGGAGCTTTTTTTCAAAAAAGCGACCCGCCGGAGGCTCGGTTTTTGTAAGATTACGAGTAAAAGACTCTTTAATCCTACGATTGGGCAATGCTTTCAAATCCAGGCATTAGTCCAGGTTTTATCTGCACCCTGATTCTTATGTTTTTGCCTGAGCTTCTGTAGCCCCTGATCATATTGAAGGATAGGTCTTCCAGTGTCTCAATCTGGGAATCTTCCATTAGCCCGCCGTGAAGTGCGGCTTTTTTCTTCAGAAGCTCACAAGCCTTTGAGTATGCGTCCGTCTTTACAAAATTGTGCTTCACTTCCATAGAAAAATTTTCTTCTGGTGCTATGGCAATTCCTCTTTCCGTGTCAGCAAAGAACGTAACCTCACAGGTTGGTCTTGAAAGACCAGCTCCGAGTGCGCTTGCAACACCCCATGATGGAACCGCTACTGTTTCTATTCCTGACATTTCTTCAAGCATCGGAGCGAAAAGGCTGGCAGGGCCGCCCATAACCATAATGAGTCCAGGGTTTATCTGGTAGCTTTCAATGAAGTCATGGATTGTGTAAACAGGCCTTGAATTTATCTCGTCTATCATTTCGTCGGCGCATTCAATAATCTGCCTGCAAGTTGACCTGAATATTTCATCAGCAGCTTCGATCAGGGTTCTGTCTGTTTTTTCGGCAATTTCGGATATTCCTTTTTCAGCGGCAGTCTTGTCTCCATCTGATGCAAGGCCAAGAACGAAAAGCGCGTCTGTGGGAGTAGGCGATGATCCTCCAAAAGCCATTGCCGGGCCTTTACGTTCAGGCCCTATCTTTACTTCACCATCTTCCACCCTTACAAAACTGTCTCCGCCCATTCCTATGGATTTTGTCTTGAGTGATCTGATGAGCGTCTTGTATGCGCCTATTTTTATTCCGGCGGGTTCCAGAACCGGAACACCAGAGATAAGTATTGCGATGTCTGTTGTTGTTCCGCCGATATCAAGAACTATAATGTCCTTGTCTTTTGGGGCTGATGCAAGTGCTCCCATAACGCTTGCGGCAGGGCCGGACTGAATAGTCTGGGCTGGCTGGTTTATGGACGCCTCGAAAAGCATGGTTCCGCCGTCAGCCTTTAAAAGATGTATCGGAAATTTCAGGCCTTTTTCATCCAGGGATTTTATCACTGCCTCGAAAAAAGCCTTGTGAACAGGATATACAGACGCATTCAGATAAGTTGTGGCAATTCTGCGAGGGAAATTGAGGTTGCCGGAAACATTGTGGCCCATGAATACAGCGTCGAAATCCTTGGCTATGAGAGCTGCTATTTCTTTCTCATGCTCAGGATTCCTTGTGGAGAATTTTGTCACGATTCCAACATGCTGAACGCCTTTTTCCTTCATTTTTTTTGCAGCAGCCAGCACCTGATTCTTGTCAATTTTTTTTATCTCGCGTCCCCTGTGATCAAGAGCGCCTTCAACAATAAAATAATTTTTGCTCATCCTGAAAAGCTCGGGATCAAGGCCAGGCCCAGCAGCTATAATCATTCCTGCATTATCTGTCTTTTTTTCTGCGATTGCGTTGGTTGTAAGGGTCGTGCTTAGAACAGCCCTGGATATTTCTGATGTGTTTATTCCTTCTGTCAGTTTTGATAGCCCTTCCAGAACTGTTGAGAATAGATCCGAATGATCCGTCGGGATTTTTACCTGTTTCAGAATTCTGTCTTTGTCTATGAGTACAGCATCAGCGTGAGTTCCGCCTATATCCAGTCCTATGATCATGATTTATTCCCTTATCCTTAAGGTTATTCCAATTCCAAATCAAAGCGCTATCTGCGTTGGCTTCGTCGTCACCTCCTCAACGTACAAACTACGTACGTTTGCGTCGTTTCCTCCTTGCCGCCTTGATTTCATCTTTGATTTGAAAATGGTATTAGACGTATTTGTAGATGACCATGAAATGCGAAAACGTTCCGGCCATAACAAAAAGATGAAATATTTCATGGAAACCGAGAATATTAGGAATGGGATTCGGTTTTTTACGCGCGTAAATAACCGCTCCGATAGTATGGGCAACCCCGCCAATTACAAGCCATGTCAATGCGGCTGCTGGAAGTGCCTTGACCATCGGGTATGCTGCAACCACGCACACCCACCCCATTGCAATATAAATGCAGGTCGAAAGCCATCTCGGAGCGTTCATCCAGAAAACTTTAATGAAAAAGCCCGAAAGAGCGATTCCCCAGACTACTCCGAAAAGGCTCCAGCCCCAGCTGCCCTTTATTGAAATAAGGCAGATCGGTGTGTATGTCGAAGCAATGAAGATAAAGATCATTATGTGATCAATTCGCCTTAGGAGGGCTATCCATTTTTCATCGACTTTCAGCATGTGGTAAAAGGAACTTGTCAGATACATTGCAGTCATGGACGCCCCGAAAATGGAGAATGTTATGAGCCTCCAGGGATCAAGAGGCATGCAGGTTTTATAGATCATCAGTACTGTGCCCAGGGCAGCGAAAATAGCTCCTGCAAGATGGGTCAAACCGTTCATGGGCTCTCTTAAGCTGTTGGATAATCTGGAGAACATTTGTGTTTCCTCGTTCTTTTTAAAAAATGTGTGGTCGTATTGTCGATTGAAGCGTGGCAGATCACCGCGCACGATTGAACTGGAAAGCTTTTAATAATAAAAAACATCGATTCATTGACAATAATGAATGTCTTGCATATTTACCAATAAAAATTGAACCTTTTAATATTTTGAATGGAAAAAATGGAACTACAGGACTGCATAGTATTTCTTCTGGCAAAGACCAGCCAGGCCGGTTACAGATTCTGGGGCAATTTTATTTCAGAGATGAATGTAACTACTGTACAGGCCATGGTGCTTATTCTTCTGAACCGGAAGGAAGGCGTAACATCAAAAGAGCTTGGGGAACAGACCCAGCTCGACAGCGCCACGATGACAGGACTTCTGGATCGCCTTGCAGCCCTTGGACTTATAGAAAAAAAACAGAACCCCAAAGACCGCCGCACCATTCTTGTTTTTCTTACAAAAGATGGCAGACTAAAGGCCGAAAAACTGGACGTGCTTTTTGACAAGGCCCATAATGAGTTTATTTCATGTCTGAGTGCCGAAGAATCAGATACCTTAAGGGAGAATCTTAAGCGTATTCTTGATTTTCATGCGACCGGTAAGGGCAAATGATCAAGGGGGGCGATGAAGCTTATTCTTTTGCCCTATGATTCATATTGATGGACTCGCAAAAAGTCAAAAAATGGCTTTAGCATCATTCCGGACTTGATCCGGCATCCAGTACTTTCAGGTACTTCTGGATTCCGGCCTGAGCCGGAATGACGAGAATCGGACTTTTTGCGACCTTGTCCATTTTTGTATTAAATCGTTAAAGCCTAATTGAATCAGGCCGGAAATTTTATTTAATGAATTCAGGCAGTCTTTACGCAATAGCCGCATATGTTCTTTGGGGGATTCTTCCTGTCTACTGGAAGTCTCTTGGCCATGTCTCTGCTGTCCAGCTGATAAGCCACAGAATTGTGTGGTCTTTTCTGTCTCTGTCGATTCTAATCATTGTATCTGGTCAGGCTAAAAACATGATTGAGTCTGTCAGAAAGCCCGGCGTTTTTCTTTCGTTTATTCCGGCCTCGGCCTTGATAAGTATCAACTGGCTGCTTTATATATGGTCTGTAAATTCAGGATATATAATTGAAGCAAGCCTAGGGTATTTTATTAATCCTTTGATAAGCGTACTTATCGGCGTCGTTTTTTTTAGTGAAAAATTGAGGCCTTTTCAATGGGCTTCGGTCGCAGTTGCTGCATCCGGCGTTATATTTCTGACATTTGCCCATGGTTCTCTTCCCTGGATTGCATTGACGCTGGCTTTTTCTTTCGCTTTTTATGGTTTTGCCAAAAAAAAGGCCAGGCTCGGCTCTTTGTTCGGGCTTACCATTGAAACGGCAATACTTGGATTACCAGCGCTGTTTTATCTGATATGGTGCGGCCTTAATGGTACGGGAGCGTTTCTTAACCATTCCCCAGGGTCGGATATCCTCATGGCAGGGGCAGGAATCATGACCTCTCTTCCTCTTTTGATGTTTGCGTCTGCAGCTGTGCGGATTCCTCTTTCCCAAGTAGGCCTGTTCCAGTACATATCTCCGACCTTACAGCTTGTAATAGGCATTTTTGTTTACAATGAATCTTTTACAAAAGACAGATTCATCGGATTCGGGATAGTCTGGGCGGCCCTTTTATTGTATGCTCTGGAAGGATTTTTTCATTCACGTTTAAAAACAGCGGATCTCAAGGTATAGTAGCTGGTATTATTAAAAGTCAAAAAAGTGCGCCTACGTCATGCCGGACTTGATCCTGCATCCAGTTATTTCAGACAATTATGGATTCAGGCCTGCACCTGAATGACAGTAAATCTATTTTTTGCTGTTTCATCAATGATAATTTTTTACGGCGCTTTTCACAAAAAGATCATCCGTCCGACGTTGTATTAAACAGGCAATACATTTGAATATTATAGAAAAGCTTGCAAAACCTATTATACTTGGCGGGAAAATAATTCCAAACCGTCTGATTCTCGCTCCAATGGCAGGGCTAACACATATTGCATTCCGGGCTCTCCTTGAGGAGATAGGCGGATGCGGACTCATGTATATGGAAATGTGCGGCGCGTCCGCGCTTCCCAATGAAAACAGAAACCATTCTCCTGTCTTTAAATGGAGAGATGAAGAAGCACCACGCCTCGTATGCCAGATAGTCGGATCAGAACCAGGCATCATGGCAAATGCTGCTGAAAGAATAGAAAAAGAAGGCTTTTTCGGAGTGGACTTGAATTTTGGATGCTCTGTGGCTGCAATATGCAAAAAGAACAGTGGCGCTGATATTTTGAGGGATCCTGATAGGGCTGTCGCAATTGTGGAAGCTGTCAGGTCGTCTGTTTCCATTCCTTTGTCTGTCAAATTCAGGACAGGCTGGGAAGATGACCCTGAAAAAGCGGCTCTGCTTGGTCAGGGAATGGAAAAGGCCGGGGCTGATTTTTTTATATTTCATCCAAGGGTCGCCCCTGACAGAAGAACAAGGCCGCCCAGGATGGATCATATCAGGGTTCTTAAAGAATCTGTTAATATACCTGTTTTCGGGAACGGAGATGTTTTTACAAGGCAGGACTGCCATAAAATGTTTGAAACAACAGGCTGCGACGGGATTGCTCTGGGCAGGGCCGCAATTGCAAAACCCTGGATTTTTAAGGAATGGATAAATGGAATTGATCTAAGCCCTGAAATATATCTTAGGGTGGCCATGAGGCTGACATATCTGCTCGAAGAATATAATGAGCCTGTGAGGGCTGTAAGGCTTTTTAAAAAATGGGCGGTTTATTTTGCAGCCAGCTTTGTATACGGGCATTCCATAAGGCCCAAGCTTTGCAGAGGGGAGAATATGGACGAGATCAGGAAAAATTTGATGGAGATTCTTGATCCTGCGCCTGAAATATCCGAAAGACCCAGTACCCATCTTTTCACTGTGTGAGGTTCAGTATTGGCAATAAAAGATATGATCATCCGTTTATCCATACTGGCGACAGCCACTGTTTCGGCTTTAAGCATCTTTGGATACTTTGATCATGCTCATTTGCTTTTTGAACTGTCCACACATTTCAAGCTGCAGTACCTTGTCATATCATTGCTGTGTTTTTTTTCTTTTCTGTTTTGCCGCATGTATGCATGGCTTGTTATTTGTATTATCTGCATTGCGGTGAATGCCTGTTTTGTAATTCCATGGTATTTATCCCCGAAAGATGGAAGCAGTTCTTACCCTGGAGACTATCTGAAGATCATTCTTTCAAATGTTCATGCTGAAAATACTGACTATTCAGGCATACTCATGCTGGTTGAAAAGGAAAAGCCTGATATTGTAATTCTGCTTGAAGTGACTGATGAATGTCTCAGGCAGGTTTCGGAACTTGAGAAACATTTTCCTTTTAAAATATCCAGACCTCGCCAGGATAATTTTGGAATAGCCATGTTCAGCAGGATTCCATGGAAAAAGGCCGAGGTCATCTATTTGGGCAAGGCTGATCTTCCAAGCGTGTTTGCCGATATCGATGTGAATGGCAAAAAATTCAGACTGATAGGGACTCATCCCGCGCCGCCGATCAATAAGGATTTGTTTGACCTAAGGAATGATCATATAGAAGAATTAAGCTCTTTTATAGAGAAACAGCCAACTCCCGTTATTCTGGCAGGTGATCTGAATCTCACAATGTGGTCTTCGTATTACAAAAAAATGATTGAGAAGACAGGCCTGAAAAATGCCAGAAAAGGATTCGGGCTTTTACCTTCATGGCCCACCATGTTTCCGGCAATGATGATACCTCTGGATCACTTCTTGTTCGGCCCTGGCTTTGAGGTGGTTGACGTAAGAGTCGCCGGATCTGTGGGGTCTGATCATCTGCCGGTTATTGCAGAATTCGCGGTATTCTGATTATTGTTGAAATAAGGCAAAAGAAGGGTGCGCGGCGCTTTCCCACGCACCGTTTACGTCAGGCAAATGGTGCGTGCAAGGACGGCACGCACCCTACCGGTGATCGTTCAACAATATTGTGGTCTGTCCCTGTGAGAATCTGGAGCCGGAATCAAGAAATAATTGAAAATGGCTCTGTTCCCCTTAAGTGTGGAGAATGATATATACAATAACTACTTGATATTCAAATCTAAAAGCTGCCTTGTATGGTTAAATTGCCGTAAAAAAAGCCAATTCGTCGGATTAGAGCGTCCTTTGCTCGTAATCAGACATTGATCCGAATGCCTCCGGCGAGGCTTTATAACCCAATAGACTAAAATCAGATGAAGCGTATTCGTTCGGCTGTTTTGAAAATGATAGGGCGAGTGCCTCGAGCGGGTCGCTTGTTGGAAAAAGCTCCGCAAAAACTTTCAGGTAAGGAAACAGCGCATACACAACTTTAGGATATTTGCGTCTGACAATAATAAAAACATAAAGCTTTTGAGGGGTTTGGGGAACTTTTTTCAAAAAGTTCCCCAAGATCAAGATCTGACAAGGTCTCAAATAGTCCGATTCTCGTCATTCCGGCGCAGGCCGGAATCCAGAAGTGCCTGAAAATACTGGCTGCCTGATCAATTCCGGCATGACGCCGTTGCCTTTTTTAGTTTTTGCGACTCTTTCAATATCCCATCTAAAAAAATATTTCTTAGTATGATTTTTTTCTTAAAGGTTCTCCCCCGTCTGCCGATAGAATAGACGTAGCAAAAAGCACTTCAAATATCTGCAGGGAGGTGAAGCAGCCAAATCAAATAAACTTTTTAGAAATCCGCTTTAAAAAAACAGTCACAAAGAAAACAGTCACAAAAAGGGCAAGGATAGCCCGGAATAATCAATCACGGAGGATAATACTATGGGTCTTAGAATAAATACCAATATACAGGCACTCAACGCTCACAAGAACCTTACAAAGACAGACTCGACCCTCGGCGCGTCTCTTGAAAGGCTCTCGAGCGGTTTGCGCATTAATAAGGCGGCTGATGACGCTTCTGGTCTTGCCATTGCAGATACTCTCCGCGCCCAGCACACTGGTATCGGACAGGCAATAGCAAATGCCAACGACGGCGTTAACATCATCCAGATCGCAGACGGCGCTCTGGAAGAATCCCTTAACATAGTAAACACAATCAGAACCAAGGCAATCCAGTCAGCTTCAGACGGACAGAGCGCAACATCAAGAAAGGCAATCCAGGCTGACGTTAACAAACTCCTCGAAGAACTTGAAATGATCGGTAACACCACCGCATACAACGGCGTAAGCCTTCTTGACGGCGGATTCATCAACAAGTCCTTCCATGTCGGCGCATATAAGGATCAGGTTGTTGGCGTAAACATAGGCGACGCGAGAGGAACAAAGATAGGCGCAATGGCTTATGCAGAAACAAATAAGGAAGCGGAAGCCGCTGTTTCGAATCCTTTTGTGCGTGGGTCTCAGGTTACCGCAGAGGCTTTGAAACTGGGTGATGTAAGGCTTAATGGAATTCAGATCGGATCTACAATTGTTCAGGACGCTACTTTTGGTTCAACTGGGACTGCATTTTCAAAAGCCGCAGCTATAAATGCAAAGACCAATGAAACAGGTGTCGCTGCTAAAGCAACAACAGAGCTGGTTTTCAGAGTTGGCGGTGCACTTACAGCAACAAGCATGAATGATATTTCTCTTTCTGCTGCAAGCACTGCGGCTATGGCAGCCAGTGTTATTAATAATAACTCAAGCGCAAAAGCCCAAGGATTAAGGGCTGAGCTTGTTACAGGAAGCCAGGTTCGTGTCATAGCAACTGATGGGCGTAATTTGGTGCTAAGTGCAGGAGCTGCAGTTTACGTGAATGGAGCCAATGTTTCTGGCGCGTCATATACCCAGCGCGGTACTCTGACACTCAGTAACGCTAGGGCTATGACTAATGGAGAGGCTTATGTCAAAGCAGGAACAATAAGTTCAGGTGAAATGGTCATTAACGGTGTTGACATAGCTGCTGGCGGCGCTCTCACAGTTAAGAACGGAGACTTGGATCATACTCTCGTTGATACTATAAACAATAACAAAGACCTCCAGTCTTTGGGAATAAGGGCTGAGCTTTATAAGGACAAAGGAGATACAAATTTCAGACTTCGCCTTATCTCCGATAACGCACCTATAGAAGTCTCAGGTTCTGACCCAAATAAGGTCGCTCAGCTCGTTTCAGGTACAACGCAAGGTTTGAAAACCACGGGTGTTGTTCTTGAAGGAGCTGCAACAGATTCAAGTCCAAGCACTGATAATTATCTCAGGATGCTTGGTTTTGATGGAGCACAGTTTGGAACAGGGGAATTGGACGGGGCTTCTAATTCAGGTGGAAATGATGTAGCTGTGGTCAGTAAAGCATATCTTAAGTCCTCCCAGGTTACAGCAGAGGCGATTAAAAAAGGTGATCTTCTTGTAAATGGAATTCAGATTGGTTCTACTATCAATCAGGCCACAACATTTGGTTCGTATGGTACTGCGTTTGCTAAAGCAGCTGCGATAAATGCAAAGACCAATGAGACAGGTGTTGCTGCAAAAGCTACTACAGAATTGATTTTCAGGGTTGGAGGCGCACTTACTGCTACAAGTATAAATGATATTTCTTTGTCGGCAGCTAGTACTGCGGCAATGGCAGCTAGCGTTATTAACAATAATTCCAATGCAAAAGCTCAGGGACTCAGGGCAGAACTTGTAACTGGATCTCAGGTACGTATCGTTGCTGCTGATGGCCGTAATATTGTATTGAGTGCCGGAGCCGCAGTTCATGTAAATGGCCTAAATGTTTCTGGTGGAGCATATACACAGAGAGGAACTCTTACTCTTACAAACTCAAGAGCTATGGTTAATGGTGAAGGTGCTATTCTTGCTGATACCCTCAATGAAGGTGAGCTTATTATTAATGGTGTTGATATAGCAAAGGGCGGCAGCCTTACGATTAAAGCAGGAGATGCAGATCGCACACTTGTCGATGCAATCAATAATAACGCAGACCTCCAGAAGATGGGCATCAGAGGAGAGTTGTACAAGGCTGCTGGTGATACTAACTTCCGCCTGCGCCTTATTTCTGATCGTGATGAAATAACTGTGAGTGGCACTGATCCGAACAAGGTCGCAAAGATGGTTGGCGGTACAACATCAGGTACCATGTCCACAGAGATTAATCTTGGAGGAGCTCTTGTTGATTCAAATCTGACAGAGGATAATTATCTGCGTACAATAGGTCTTGATGGTGCTCAGTATGGAACCGCAGAAGCTACCGGCGTGAATAACACAGGTGGCAATGACAGGCTTGTGTTCGGAAAAGACAGGCTGAATTATAACTTCGGTGATGTCCAGATCAACGGCTACAAAGTCGGCGAAACAGTGGATGACGGCATATCCCACGCTCTTGGTGACAAAAGCGCGGCGGCTCTGGCAGCAGCTGTTAATCTTGTAAAGGCAGCCACAGGTGTTGAGGCTGACGTTATAAAGGCTGTTCAGGAAGGCGCAGGCACAGTTGCGGCAGGTACTCTCCAGCAGAGAGACCTTGTGATCAATGGTGTTGATATAGTTCGTGACAACACAGGTGGTAATGGCATGGCCATACTTGATGGCGACGCTGACCATACCCTCATGAGCGCAATCAATGAATACAAGGATCAGACCGGCGTTATAGCAAGCATCAATGATGCTGGGAAGCTTGTTCTTTCAGCTGTAGACGGCAGAAACATCCATGTTCAGTCAACAGCAAACGGTAACAAGCTCGGCAAGTTCGAGGCTGACTTTGGCGAAGGCAAGGGTGTTGCCCAGGATTCAGTATACATGGGTAATATCAGGCTTGTTGCTGATGCAAGCTTCAAGGTTGACGGCGCAGGTTCCAGCGACGCTGCAAAGGAAATCAGTCTTCTCAAGATGGGTCTTGCAGGCGGCGGTGCTTCAACCAAGGCAACAAGTGACCTTAAGGGCGACGGTACTTTTATTGCCGGCGTGAACTATGACAGCGCAATAGCAAAGGTTGACGTAACAACCCAGGAAGGCGCCGAAATGGCCATCAGGTCCGCTGACTATGCGATCAAGCGCCTCGATTCATTAAGGTCTGGCCTTGGTTCTACCCAGAACCAGCTCACCAGTACCATCGCCAACCTGTCTGTAACCAAGATCAACGTACAGGCAACTGAAAGTACAATCCGTGACGTTGACTTTGCTGCAGAAAGTACAACATTCTCCAAGATGCAGGTTCTTATGCAGGCTGGTACCTATGCACAGTCCCAGGCAAATGCAATGAGCCAGAATGTTATGAGACTGCTTCAGTAAAATAAACTCATAACCTGATGGCGTGGAACTTGCTTGAATTGGTCTGAGTAAATAAAGAAAACCTCCTCTCCCTTACGGGAGAGGAGTGGTTATCTTTAAATGTAGGTCGGATTAGGGATCAAAAGTTTTATGTTTTGATCCCGTAATCCGACGAATGAGCTAATCCGACCTACGCTTCCTCAAACATTCCCCTTTTTTTAGGGAGTAGAGGGATTTAAAATGATAGACATTGCAGGTTTTCCATTCATCAGAAACTTAGGCAGCGGGCAATTTTTTCCGGCTGAAACCGGTTTAAACCCGGAATAAAAAGGTGCATTATGGCAGGTACAATCTCAACACTCGGCATAGGATCAGGGCTTGAACTACAGAGTATACTCGATCAGCTAAAGGCTGGCGAACAGGCACCCATTACCAAAAAAAAGGCTGAGCAGCTTGTTATCAAGGACAGGATCTCCGAGTTCGACACTCTCCAGGCAAGCCTTTTGAGTATGAAGGACAAGGCTCTTGGTCTCAGCTTGAGTTCGACATATCTAAAGAGAAAAGTATCTCTGAGCGATACAAAGCCAGCTTCTGTAATTGCCCAGGACGGGATTGATACCGGCAGCTATAATCTGGAAGTAACGAGTCTTGCCCAGAAAAGTTCATGGAAGACATCCACCGGAGTAGCAGCCGCAGACAGCTATGTTAATTCCACAGGAAAAGACATGCAATTTTCATATTCTGTGGGAACAAAAACCAGAACTCTGAACGTGGCAAGCGGTACAACAATATCACAGCTTGCCGCAGCAATAAATGATGATGCCCAGAATCTTGGAATCAAGGCAACTGTCTCAAAAGATGGTTCAGGGGCAACTCCTTACAAACTGCTTCTTCAGTCAAATACATTGGGTGAGGCTGGCAGGATTTCAGATGTTTCCATGGCAGGACTCGAGCAATGGAATTCAAATTCGGCTTTCACAACAGGTAAGATGACGGTACAGGATGCCGATTCTGACTGGCCCACAAACCCTGTTTTAAGCGGGACATGGAACGGAGCCTCTGCAGGAACATATGCTTTCACAGAATCAAGCGGCACTGCAAAGACAATTGGTGTTGACGAAATAACCCTGAACTGGACAGGCCCAGGAGCAACAACCGGCTCCATTGTGGTCCCAGCAGGATATACTGCAGGCACAAAGATCAGCGGCCCGGACGGTATGGAGTTTGCGTTTACTCCTGCCGAAGTTCTTGCAGGCGGAGAAGAATATGAGGTTCAGGTTGAAAATTCAGCGATTAATTCAGCTGATACTAATTTTGTTTATACTTATAATGGAGCCACACGAAGCGTAGCTGTGCCGAACGGTTCAGACTTAAGAGACCTTGCAGACCTGATAAATAATGATCCCGCAAATACGGCAGGTTCAAAAGTCACTGCGAGTCTTGTTGATTCAGGAAATGGCTCATTTAAATTAAAGCTTGCTGCTGATACGTTTGGTGCAGACGTTAATGTCACATCTACATGGACAGGAATGGAGATGACAGACGCATCTTCAGCCATGTCTTTTGCTGAAGAAGCAGGCGCTTCCGGCGCTTCCCTTGATGCTGTGGTAAAGCTTGACGGAGTTTCATATACAAGGGCTTCCAACACAATTACCGATATTGTCGAAGGCCTTACGATAAAGCTTCAGGCCACAGGGCAGACAAATATCGAAATCGCCCAGGACGCGGGTGATGTCGGGACAAATATTAAAGATTTTATTTCGAATTTAGTTAAGTTTTTGAATGAAGTTGACGAAAATGATAATTATGACAAGGATACAAAAACTGGCGGTTCTCTTTTCGGTCTTTCATCCTTTTCATCGTTCAGGCGGCAGCTTGTGAATCAGGTTTTGTCATCGGTTGATATCGAAGGAAGCAATATAAAGTCTCTTGTGGATCTTGGTCTTGATGTTGCGCGCGACGGGACAATCTCCCTTGATACGGACACACTGGATTCTGCCATAAAGGATAATTTTGAGGATGTCAAAAAACTCATGCTTGGTGATCCTGACAAAGATATCACCGGATGGGCGGACACAATAAATAATTCCTTAAGGTATGCTACAAGAACAGGTTCTGGTCTGATTGCGACTGAAAAGGCTGCTGCTGAAACCAAGCTTGCCATGTTTGACACTCAGATTGAGAGGGCTCAGGCTCTTCTTGATAAAAGGTATGAGATTCTTACAAAACAGTTTCAGGCGCTTGATAAATTTTCTAGCAGTATGAACTCAATGTCTTCATATTTGACCAGTCAGTTTGATTCATTAAGTAATGCGCAAAGCAGTAATAATTAGAATTAGATAAGTAGCAGGAGGATTTACCATGACCTATGGATCAGCAGCAAGTGCATATAGAAAAACAGAGCTTGTTACGAGCAGTGATCCCAAGCAGCTTATTCTCATGCTTTATGATGGAGCAATAAGGTTTCTGGAGCAGGCGCGTGCTGGCGTTGTTTCTGGTGATATTCGAAGGCGCGGGGAAAATCTTTCAAAGGTTCTGGCCATAATTGGCGAGCTTAACGCTTGTCTTAATATGGATGCAGGCGGAGAAACAGCCGAATTCCTTCGTGGCCTATATATGTATATGCTGACAGAACTTCCCAAGGTAAGTTTGGATAATAATATTGAGACGGTTGACAAGAGCATGAGATATCTAAAAGAGCTTAAAAAGCTTTGGGAACAAAGGGTGATGGGACGCGGAGAAGCAGGCGCTGAAATAAGATCAGCTTCGCCTTCTTCAGAGGGACAGAGGACGCATGGTCTGTCGTTTGCCGTATGAAAATTCAGACCCTCAATGATGTGATTGATGCCTTTGAAAAGCTTCAGATAAAGCATGAAGCCCTCATAAAAGGCGGGATAGAAAGTATTCGTGATAAAACAAATGACGTTCCTGATCTGGATATAATGACTGATGACAGGGAGCAAGCTTTCAGGAATCTTCAGAATGCCTTTGGTGATATGGCTGTGGTGGAGGGAGATCTGGAGGGCCTTGAAGGCTTGAGACAGAGGCTTTCGCGGGTGCTTGAGCGGGAAGATGTTATAAAAAAAAGAGTTGAGGAATACAGGGCTGGCCTTAAGGAGTCCCTGGACAGAATGAATCATGGTAAAAAGGCCTTAAAGGGATACGGCAGCTCAGGTTTTTGATTTCTTTAAAACAAGGACAAGTCGCAAAAAGCCAGATTGCCGTCATTCCTGCGAAGGCCGGAATCCATAAGTATCTGAAAAACTGGATCGGATCAAATTCAGCATAGCTATGAAGCTCTTTTCTGCTTTTTGCGGGTTCATCATAAATTAAATAGGTTCTTTGATTTTCAAATGGGGTTACGGGTTTTTGGCAGGGTATTAACAGGAGGTCGCCATGAGTATGATAAAATTAGCCGGAGGGTCAGGCTATGGGCTTGACGTCTCAGCAGAAAATCCAAAGGCTGCTGATAATGTAAGAAGGGTCTTAAACAGGGATGTTGTGGCCGGGGGTAATGTCCAGTTTCAGCATGATTCAAATAGTGCGGCCCAGATGAATGGCTCTGAAAATTATGAGTCTGCTAAGGCTGATACGAAGGATATGTTTGAAGCTCTCATGGAAGAGCTGCGCCAGGATCTGAATATGGAGGAACGGCAGGTGGAATTTTCCTATAACCAGGATCTCAGGCAAATGGTGGTTACTGTGACAGATAAGAATAACGGCAGTGTTGTTAGGCAGATCCCTGAAGAGTATGTTCTGAAAATGGTGGAAAAATTTCAGATTAGCGGCAGAATCGAAGGTCTCCTTATCAATGATAAGGTATAAAACTCTTAAAAATTTAAAGTCTATTTCAGCCTGTTTTTTAATTTTGTGTTAAATAATTGGTCAAGCTCGTTCATATCCGTACCCTGTGAAGCGGCGGCCAAGTTCTGCGCCTTTATTTCGAGATACACTTCCTTTCTGTAAACAGCGATGTTTCTAGGCGCATTAATACCTATGCGCACTTTTCCGCCCTTTATTTCTATCACGGATATTTCTATCTCATCCCCGATTGTAATGGCTTCATTGATTTGCCTTGATAAAACGAGCATTTTATATTCCTTGATTTAAATAGAGCCTGTTTTTATTCCGCGTCCCCGAAAATCCTGTATTCCACACTGTATTCACTGTCAGCAAGTACAATCTGTTTGGCCAGTTTCTCTTTTACGTTGAATACTATGGGGCCTTTAAGATTTGCTGTTATCAGATCAGGATTGCTTGGTATAACGAGAATGACAGCCACGATGCAGTCCTCTTCTTTTTCAACCTTGATTTTATCCATGTCGTTCTGGCTAAGCTCAAAACTGTAATCAGGCATGAAAGTGGCTGGATTGGCGATTACAAAAGCAAGATCGGGTTTGTCAACAGATTGCAGCCACTTGAAAAAGCTGTTGCTGTGATGATCTATGATGACGTATCTGCGCTGGGAGGAAAAACCCAGAATTCCTTCAGGCATTGTGTATATGTCCTTCCCGTCTATTTGAAGCTCTCCGAATCTCGTTGTATCGATTTTTATTACGTTTTCCAATCAGTATTCCTCCGTAAAAAAAAGTAAGGCATTCTTTGGGATCTGTCTTATTAGGGATATTTGTCCGGTCTGAGCGATGGCCTGTATCTTGGCCGGATTTTTATTTGTTTGGCGCCAATGTAATAAAGCCTGTCAGCCGGGAATGATTACTGGTATCCTGAAATTATGAATCAGCCGCTATATAGGTAACTATATGGTATATACGATGCTGGCCAAGCATAATTCCTTGTAAAATGCCTAAAAAGGAAAATATTATGTATTATATTTATTCGAAAAAAAGTCTTTTTACAAGTGTTGATAGGAATATTAATCCATATTTTGATTTTAAGTATGAGTCATGCGAGTCATGAAAAGACATTTTGAAGACCCTTTCAGATTCTGTGTCAATTATGCATATGAAATTCTTGCTTCAAAAAAAGAAGGATTTCCCCTGACGTATTTTTATGAACTTCTCGGCAGAATGACGGATAGACCCTGGGATGTGATTGACAGACTACAGTTTCTCGGGTTGTCCGAGATCAGTGAAGACCTGATTCTTCAAAGAAAAGGAGAGCATGACATTTCATCTGGCAGTATCCCCAGGCTTAATGGCAGATATTATTATTATCCTGAATGCTCAAGTACGATGGACGTGGCGGCCGGACTGGCATCAGTAGGCGCTTTGGATTTTACAGTCGTTGTTGCAGAATCGCAAGGGGGCGGTCGTGGCAGAAACGGCAGGCAATGGGTTTCATCTCCGGGCGGGATCTACTGCTCGATAATTCTGAGGCCGGATATTGCACCTGGGTTAAGCTTCAGGGTCAACTTCATGGTATGTGCGGTTCTGGCTTCATTATTAAGGGGTGTGTATGGAGTCGATGCTTTCTGCAAATGGCCCAACGATATTCTGGCTGGAGGCGGTAAGCTTGCCGGAATTATATCAGATTCTGTGATCGAAGGCGCAACTGTCAAATATGTGATAATTGGCCTTGGAATAAATGTTAACAATGCTCTGCCTGAAGTTGATCAGCCGGTTTCTTCTGTCAGGAGCATTCTTGGAAAAGAAGTCGCAAGAAAAAAGTTTTTTGATAACTTTCTTCTAAGGCTGCATGAAGCATACTCTGAATTATCCTCAAGAGACTGGATTTCTGAAACAAGGGCGTATTCAGCGACAATAGGCAGAAAGGTGACTATTGAAAGGCCTGGAGGCGTCTTATCCGGTGAGGCCATTGGTGTTGATGAATTTGGATTATTGCTTGTAAGGACAGGGGGCGGAGATATCATAAGTGTTGCGTCTGGTGATTGCATTCATTCGTATTGCGATATAAGTATCTGATTCTAAAGATCTTTTGCTGGGCCGCCATGCTTTTTTTGGATATTTTTTTAAAAAATATAATTTTATGAAAATAAAATATTGACATGAATAAGCAACCCATGTAAATACCCTCACATCTTCGACGGGTTGTTGGTGACTTCGAACAAAAAACTTGACCCGATAAAGAAGTTTAAGTACTCTAAGCGTGTACTCGGGTCGTTAACTCAGTCGGTAGAGTATCTGCCTTTTAAGCAGAGAGTCGCTGGTTCGAGTCCAGCACGACCCACCAAAAAAACGTTTACTTTGCGTCCCCATCGTCTAGCCCGGTCCAGGACACCGGCCTTTCACGCCGGCGACAGGGGTTCGAATCCCCTTGGGGACGCCAAAAAGATATCAAGGCATCTGGCAAAGCCAGATGCTTTTTTATTTTTATAGCACGGCAAGTCTTGCTTTTTATGTTTTTTTCTGAATAATGCTAATGCGTTGTGTTGATTTTCAAATCTCCTGCCCATCTTTTATACTAAAGGGTGCCTATAGCAATTAGAATTTTTGAAGTGTTAACAAGGAAGCGGCGCACGGAGAACCGGAGTTTATGCGGTATAAATGAGGCTTCGAGTACGACGCTGACGCAGTTAACGCGCAAAAAGGCAATTTTAGAGGCGCTCTAAAAGCAGCCGGAAGAACAACGAATTAATTACAGCTGCATGAATAAAAGCATTCGAGAGGTATCAAATGAAACCGGTTGTAGCGATAATCGGACGTCCCAATGTTGGCAAGTCCACAATTTTCAACAGAATAACCAAATCAAGAACAGCGCTTGTCGATGATATTCCCGGAGTAACAAGGGACAGGCATTACAGTGAAGCCTTCTGGAATGGCGTTGGGTTTACCCTTGTCGATACAGGCGGATATCTTGTGGATGACGAAGATGCATTTGCGGCTGAAATACGTTTTCAGGTAAATCAGGCCATAGAGAATGCAGATGCAATTATTATGGTTCTTGATGGAAAGACCGGAATTTCTCCATTTGATGCTGATGTTATAGGCCTTTTAAGAAATGCCGCCCCGCCGGTTTTTTATGTTGTGAACAAAATTGACAGCCCTTCGGAAGAAGGCAAGCTGTCTGATTTTTATGAGCTTGGCCTTGACCAGTTTTATCCTGTTTCAGGAGAGCATGGTTTCGGAATGAATGACCTTCTGGATGATCTGATTGCGGATTTCCCGGAAGAGCCTGAAGAAGATGTTGATGACGCCAATAAGCCAATAAAGGTAGCTGTTGTCGGACGACCTAATGTAGGCAAGTCTTCAATAATCAATAAAATACTCAATGAAAAGCGCCTTGTCGTGAGTGAGGTTGCCGGAACAACCAGAGACAGTATAGATACAATATGTAACGTCGCTGGCCGGGAATATCTTCTCATTGATACTGCGGGCATAAGAAGACGCGCCAGAGTTTCTGAAAAGCTCGAAAAATTTTCCGTTCTGAAAACATTGAAAAGCCTTGAAAGATGCGATGTTGCCCTGATTCTTATTGATGCGTCCGAAGGTGTTACCGAGCAGGATATAACCATAGCTGGCTATGCCCATGAAAGAGGCTGTGGCTGTATATTTGTATTCAATAAATGGGATCTTGTGGAAAAGGATACTCATTCTGCAAAAGAATTTACCGAGGATCTCAGATATAAGGCAAAGTTTCTTGGATTCGCTCCGGTTGCGATGGTTTCTGCCGTAACTGGTCAGAGAGTTCCAAAGATTTTTGAAATCATCAATGAAGTTCACAAGCAGTTCACAAGCAGAAGTTCAACATCAGCAGTGAACAAAATCATTGAACAAGCAACAGAAAGAAGGGAACCTCCTTTTTATAAAGGTAAAAGGGTCAAAATTTTTTATGCGACCCAGGTTGCCTCAAAGCCGCCGTCATTTGTCATATTTGTCAATTTTCCCGGCGGAATTCATTTTTCCTATGAAAGATATCTGTCCAATCAGCTCAAGGAAACTCTCGGGCTGGATCAGACTCCCATAAAGCTTATTTTCAGGGAAAAAACCGGGCGAATAGATTTTGCTTCAGTCAAAAATGAAAAGTACCACAGCAAAAATAAAGACGACAGAACCAAAAAATACTGCCGCAACAAAGAAAAGAAAAAGTCAGAGCGCAAGGATCAGGCAAAGAGAAAAATTGGAAGAAACGCAGAGGTGTAGTCCTTGAAGCCTGATTCAAGTGATCTTTTTGACGTTAAAAAGAACAGGGGAGAAACCTACGCTCCCCTCGCAGAAAGAATGCGGCCAGCATCCCTGGATGAGTTCTCAGGTCAGGAGCAGGTTGTTGCGGACGGTTCAATAATAAGGCTCTCCATAGAAAATGATCAGCTTTTTTCCATGATTCTATGGGGGCCTCCAGGATGCGGAAAAACCACTCTCGCCAGGATAGTCGCTAAAAAAACAAAATCCAGATTTATCCAGATTTCAGCGGTTCTTTCGGGCGTAAAAGATGTCCGCCAGATAATTGATGAGGCAAATGAAGCCAGGCGCACATCAGGAAAAAGAACAATTCTTTTTGTGGACGAGATCCACAGATTCAATAAATCCCAGCAGGATGCCTTTCTTCCCCACGTCGAAAGTGGTCTACTAACCCTCATTGGCGCAACAACTGAAAATCCGTCCTTTGAAATAATTCCGGCCCTTCTTTCAAGGTGCAGGATTGTTGTCATGGAATCCCTTTCGGATGGATCCATAATAAAAATCCTTAAAAGAGCCTTGGAAGATTCCTCAAATGGTCTCGCATCATCAGGAACTTCATTTACGGATTCAGCCATTGCATATATCGCGTCCATTTCAGGTGGTGACGCAAGATTTGCGCTGGGAAGCCTCGAAGCCACCGCATCCTATGTTTCATCCCTTGAAAATGAGGATAAAATAGCGACAGAAGAGATTGTAAAAACGGCTCTAAGCAGAAAAAGCTCTTTCTACGACAAATCCGGTGAGCAGCATTATAATATTATTTCAGCATTTCATAAAAGCCTCAGGGGGAGTGATCCGGACGCAGCGCTTTACTGGCTTGCAAGGATGCTTGGATCTGGTGAGGATCCATTTTACATAGCAAGGCGCATGGTCAGATTTGCATCCGAAGATATAGGGATGGCGGACTCTTCAGCTCTTCAGGTAGCCTTGAACGCAGTTGAGACCTTCAAGTTTCTCGGTCATCCGGAAGGAGATCTGGCTCTTGCCCATGCAGCCGTATATCTTGCCACTGCACCAAAAAGCAACAGTCTGTACATGGCTTTCAAAAAAGTCGCGGCAGAGGCTGAGGAAACCGGATATCTTCCTGTCCCCATGCATATAAGAAACGCTCCCACATCCATGATGAAAGGGCTTGGCTATGGCAAGGATTATAAATATGCCCATGATTTTAAAGATGGATATGCTTCCCAGGAATACATGCCGAAAGGCCTTGAAGGCAAAAGATACTACATACCCACGGAAAGAGGATACGAAAAGCTCGTGAAGCAGAGGCTCGAAGGATGGCTCGCTATCAAGGCAAAGTCAAAAAAGGGAGAATCTTCTTGAGGAAATTGTTTGTACTTACTGTTCTGTGCGGCTTTTTTATAAATGGTTTTGTTTCGTTTGTTTGTGCTGAGGATAAAGACTGCAACGAATTATCAGGTTGGCTTATCTATCCTGAAAAGGAAAATAGTCCGGTAGTTCAGGAAGTTGAATGCGGGGAGGAAAAAATATTCCGAATTGTGGATTATTCCGGGAAAATAATTGCCTCGATGCCAGTACCAAGACTGTCCAAAGGATATGAATTGAATCACGGAGAATGCCAACTTGACGGCGTCATCAGAAACGACATTATTGCCATTGTTAGACATTCCGGCAAAAAAGAAATTTCCACTGATGTGCTTAATGCCTGGGTCGCAGATCCTGAAACAAAGTCTTTCAGGCCTATCCCGGTAAAGGGGCTTTCCTGTTTCAATACTGGGTATGGGATATAGAAGTTTATAGAAGCACAGGGTATGAAATACCCCATGCTCTTCATGACTTTTTTAAAAGGCTCTGTTCCCGTTAAGTGAGGAATATTATTATCATTCCAATACCTAACTAATACTTTTAATAAAAAGCTGCCTCCGGCGGGTCGCTTTTTGAAAAAAGCTCCGCAAAAACTTTCAGGTAATTAGACAGTGTATGCACAGTTTTAGGGCACTTGCGTCTGATAATAATAAAAAAATAAAGTTTTTGAGGGGACTTAAGGAACTTTTTACAAAAAGTTCCCCAGGATCCATAAATCCAAAAAGGATTATTATTTCGCTTTTCAACATCTAAGGGGAGCATAGCCTTTTAAAAAGGAATGTCGTCATCCTTGGGAGGGGTGAAAGTGAAATCATCCTCAGGATATGAAGGCGGAGCCTGCTGGTAATTCTGCTGCTGCTGTGGTGGCTGATTGAATGCCTGTTGCTGGTTTGGTCTCTGCTGATACTGCTGCTGAGGCGCTTGAAAATTTTGTTGGGGCGGTTGATAGCTCTGCTGAGGAGGCTGGCCCATCTGGCTGTCATAGCTTTGCTGGCCACCCTTGGCTGCTCCCACAAATGCGAATTCGTTTACGTAGATGTCTGTGGTATAGCGCACTATCCCGTCTTTTTCATATTGTCCGTACGAAAGTTCCCCTTCGACATAAAGCTGACTGCCTTTGCCGACATACTGGGTGATTATTTCAGCTGTCCTTCCGAAGGCAGTACATCTGTGCCAGGAAGTCACATCTGTGCCATCTTTTTTTCTTTTTGAAGTGGCAATGGAGAACTTGCATACAGCCATGCCGCCTTGGGTATACGAAAGCTCAGGGTCACGACCAAGATTCCCCATGATGATAACTTTATTGACACCAGCCATATATTCCTCCTGAATCGGGATTTGTTTTAATAGAGAATCTCGCATTCCTGTGGCCGTATTGCCCGTTAATCCCTGAAATCATTAGAACGAGAAGTCAGAAGCGGTTTTAGGCGGATAATTTTCAGTTTTTGAATGCAAGCTTGTATGAAACTTTTTTTTAATACTGTATAATGCTTCGGGTGTCAATCTGGCTATTTGTAAAGACTAAACGAGAGAGTTAATGAAAATATATAATATACTTAATAATAAATGGCTGTTTTTCCTGACTTTATTTCTTTTGGTCATGGCAGCTCCAGTTTTTGCGGACGATAAGATCGGTCATGGTATTTCATGGTTTTTGATAGCCATGGGGCTTGTGGGCGGACTTGTTTTTTTTCTTCTCGGCATAGAATTGATGGAAAACGGGATGAAAAAATCTGCTGGCGGAAGAATGCGCGAGCTTCTTGCAGATCTTACAAGAAATCCTGTGCGAGGACTTTTTGCCGGTATTTTTGTCACAATGGTTATTCAGTCCAGTAACGCGGCAATTGTAATGCTTGTCAGCTTTGTAGAGAGCGGTCTGATGCGGTTTGCCCAGACATTAAGCATCATACTTGGCGCAGGTATTGGCGCGACCATGAATGCCCAGCTCATAGCCTTCAATCTCGGAGACTATGCCCTTGCACTTATTGCCGTCGGCTATGCTGCACGGCTTTTTGCCAAGAATGACAGATATAAGAATTATGGAGAGGCAGCACTTGGTTTTGGTCTGCTTTTTTATGGCATGAGAATAATGGCTGAGACCATGTCTCCATTAAAGACATACGAGCCTATAGTTGGTTTTCTGAATGGTTTGGATGACCCATTTGTAGGATTTGTTGCAGGGGCATTTGTTTCGGCTGTTATTCAAAGCAGTAACGCTTTTACTGGAATTCTTATGATAATGGCTTCCCAGGGACTTGTGGGTCTTGAAGCCAGTATTCCTCTTATTATAGGTTCAAATCTTGGAAAATGCATAACAGCATTTTTTGCTGGGATCGGAGGAAGCAGGGAAGGGAAGAGGGTGGCTGCGACCTATTTTTTCTTTAAACTTGTAGGAGCCCTGATATTTTTGCCTTTTGTGCCTCAGTTTTCAGAATTTATCAGATGGATTGCGTCTTTATTCGGATCAGATTTGTCCCGTCAGATTGCGAATGTTCATACATTCTTCAATATTGGAATCGGAGTTCTTTTTATTCCTTTCACAGAGCTGCTTGCGAGGCTCATGATAAGGATCTTCCCTGCCATTGAGGAGCCGGGAGATGCCAAAATGTATGTTTCTTTCCTTGATGAAAGCAAAATTGTAGCCCCTTCAACTGCAATAGACCTTGCAAGGGTCGAAATTTCAAGAATGGCGGCCACCCTTGAAAAGATGATAAAGGCTTCGGCCGTTCCGTTTGCTGTGAATGAAGAGAAAAAAGATAAGGAATACCCCCATCTTTCCCTTGTCGATGGTATAGAAATGAGGCGAAAGGAAGTTGACTATCTTGAAGATGTCATAAGTGATTATCTCATAAAAATGGCTAAGCAAACTCTTTCAGAGAGTGAAAGCAAGAATGTCTATGCAATGATTTCAATAGTAAAAGATATGGAAAGCGTGGCCAATCTGATATCAAGGAATGTGATACCACTTATTCCAAAGAAAAAAGCGCTTGAGAAAGATTTTTCACCAGAAGGCAGGGAAGAGCTTCTGATATACCATCAGAAAATGTGCAAACAGATAAGACTCCTGAAAGAGGCATTTTCTGAAAGAGATTACGAAAAGGCAGGCATTATCATGGCCAAGGAAAGAAAATATCTTTCCCTTGAGTCCCAGTACAGAATAAAGCACCTTGACAGGATAATGAATAATAGAATTGAATCAAGGGAAACCCACGAAGTCCATATGGAGCTTATGAATCTGATGACCCAGATTATCGTTTATACATCAAATATTGCAAAAACCTTTCTTGGCGCGACTGATAAACATTAAGCATGTCTGACATATCAAGAACAGCCTTTGAAAAAAGGGTAAAAAGAAGAATAGTCGGGAAACCTCACAGCTTTTATGCCGTAGTCGCTCCTGGACTCGAAGAACTGTGCGTTGACGAGCTGAAAGCCTTGTCTGCTGAAATAGACATTAGGTCACCAGAAACGAGGTCGCCAGAAGCGAAGTCAATAGATATAAAGTCAGTTGAGAACGGCGGGATAGAATTTGATGCGAGCCTTGCTGATATTTATGCCGCAAATCTTCACCTCAGAACAGCCACAAGGATTTTGATGCGTGTAGATGAATTCGATGCCCAGTCATTTTCAAAATTTGAAAAAGAATTTTTTAATATTCCGTGGGAGCTTTATCTTGCGTCTGGTTGCAGGCCCGAAGTGTCTGTGAAATGCTCAAAATGCAGAATATATCATTCAGATGCTCTGGCTGATAGAATAACTTCCTGGCTTGCTGATATTCTTGGCCCTGTGGACGAAACAAAAAAAAAGCAGCATATTTTTGTAAGAGGTAATAACGATAATTTTGTCATCTCCCTGAATACTTCTGGTGAGCCTCTTTATAAAAGAGGTTTAAAGGAAGGCTCAGGCATGGCTCCGATCAGGGAAACGCTTGCAGCAGGCGTATTGTCAATGGCCGGGTATATTGAGGGGATGACTCTTGTGGATCCCATGTGCGGGACAGGTACTTTTTCCATAGAAGCGGCAATGATGTCTAAAAGAATACCAGCCGGTTATTTCAGGGATTTTGCATTCACTGACTGGCCATCTTTCATGGAAAGGCGATGGGAGCATATGCGCTCAAGGGCCGGAGAAGGAATTATACCTGCTGATAAAAAAATAATTTATGCTTCGGATCTGGATTCCAGGAGCCTTGATCTTTTTAAAAGAAATATTGAAAAATCAGATCTCTATGATATCGTTTTGCCTGTGCAGATGGATTTTTTCGAGATAAGCGGGAAAAATTTTTCCGGAGAGAAAGGACTCATAGTCCTGAATCCGCCCTATGGTAAGCGTTTAGGAAATATTTATCAGGGGAAACAGTTTTTTATCAATGTATGCCGGAAACTGAAACTTGATTTTAAAGGATGGAAGCTCGCAATTATCGCTCCCGGAGATTTTTTCTCAGTAAGACTGCCTTTCAAAGAAATGAGATTACATGATGTATTTCACGGCGGATTAAAACTTAAAGTTTTGATCGCGAACATATAATCTTTTTATGGAGGCCGGAATATGGGAACCGTCCGTCAGAGAATCGTGGAGTGTCTTGAGGATCGGGAAATGACTGTGCGTGACCTCTCAAAAACACTTCATGTCAGTGAGACAGATGTTATGGATCATCTTTCACACATAAGCATCAGTGTGAAAACCCAGAACAAAAAACTCCGTATTAACCCATCCCAGTGCGGAATCTGCGGTTTTATTTTTAAAGACAGGTCAAGACCATCAAAGCCAGGTAAATGTCCAGGGTGCAGGAACACGAAGATTTCGCCTGCTTCTTTCTGGATAAGATAATTTTTAACTTTTAAGGGGCGTGCGGTTTTAAGCCGTGCGCCCCTTTTTATTTTCAGGTTTTAGACAAAATGAATAGAATTGTAAAAAAACTGGGGCAAAATCTGGTTAGGCTTGTCAGTATTACATCCATATTTTTAATGCTTTCATCAGGATATGGATATCCTTTTAGCGCAAGGGTAATAAAGGTTGCGGACGGAGATACGGTCACTGCTGTGACAGAAGATGGTCAACCACTTAAAGTCAGGCTTTTCGGCATCGATGCTCCTGAAAAAAATCAGGCCTATGGTCAAAAATCCAAAAAGGCTCTTTCAGGAATGATTAACAGGAAAGAGGTTGATATTGAAATAGTAGCCGGAGATAAATATGGCCGCTCTGTGGGAATAATCTATCTTGGCAACAAGACCATTAATGAAGAAATGGTTAAAAAAGGCCACGCTTGGGTTTACAGAAGATATTGCTCCAAATCTGAATGCAGAAAGTGGATTGACCTCGAAGAAGAAGCAAAAAGGGACAAAAAAGGATTGTGGAATGATTCTGACCCTTTGCCTCCCTGGGAATTCAGGCATGCTAAAAAGGATTCGGATAAAGGTTTCTGGGATCTCGTTGAGCGTTTGCTCAAATAAGCCTTCGTGATAAGTGGGGAGGCTTCCTTGGAAACCTCCCGTATTTTTTTGTGGCCTTGTCAGAATTTATAATTGACTGTGAGACTGTAACCCACAAGAAGTCCTTCATCCTTGAGTTTTACATTTACAGTATCTGATGGAACAGCTCCCTGGGTATATTTTTCAACCAGGGTTCCATAAACATGATTTAGTTCAGAACTGCCCGAGACGTTTCTCATCGGTGTGCTTCTTACATAGATGAGTGCGCTGTCTACGCTCCATGACTGATTGAACATCCAGCCCATGCCTATGTTGTAAACACTTCTGTCAGTGTCTGGCCAGCCTATGTCAAAGGTTTCATCAGGAACAGGACTTGGGTCATAGGTATATCCTGATCTTAGGATAATTGATTCTGTGGCCTGCCATTCAGCTCCTATCTTGTACTGGACTGTGTTTTCCCAGTCTCTGGCATGATGGAAAGCTCCGCCCGGAGCCATTGGGGTTTTTTCTATCTGGTTTCTGTTAATATCCCAGTTTGTCCAGACAAGGTCTGTTTCAATCGCAAGGTCGCTCAGGAAATTATAGCGTATCCCGCCCTGAACAGATTGCGGATGGTCATATTTTATGCTTACAGGCGCGGTTTTTTTGCCTGCAATGTAAATGTCTCCTTCAAAATCAGTGTTTGTAACGCTTCTGTATGTTAGTCCCATGGATATATCGTCGTTTGGTTTGTAAAGAATTCCGACGTTGAAGGAATAATTGAAATCGTCTTCAGCTTCAAGCTTCAGAGCGGTCAGGCCAGGGGCTCCTGTAAGCGGATTGGCAGGGACAGTCTTTCCTGTGTGGAAGACTGAATGTCCGAGACTCACTCCAAGCCCGGCAGAGAGCTTGTCACTTATTTTGTATGCTGCGGTTGGGCTGACAACAGTCCTGTAGTAGGTTGATTCCCACGAGTAAAGCGCAGTTGAGTTCTGGTTCGGATCATGATCCCACAAAACCCTCAGTCCGTATGGTGAGTAAGCTGCTATGCCGAAACTCCAGATATTATTTATTGGCATGGCAAAGCCCATGGTTGGAGTTACAAGCGGCTCTCCAGTTGAGTGCATCCTCGAAGGCCCCATTGTGTTGAGGTTCGTGTCCCCGGTCTTTGTTGAATTTATCTCAAAATTTTTGATTTTTGCTTCAGCATCATAAATATTTATCGAAGTTGACAGCATGGGGCTGTCTATCTGGGTGAGACCGGCAGGATTGTAATATACTGCGTAAGGGTCATTGGCCTGGGCAACGACAGCCTCGGATTGTCCCTTAGCCACGGCGCCTGTCCCGAACGACTGGACACATCCCGAATATGCGGTGTTGGCGGCAGTAAGTGCTGCCAGTAGTGAAAAAACAAAGCTCTTCTTTAACATTTGTCCTCCTCCTTGTTATGTATTCCCGGTTTTTACAACCGTTATCAGCTCGTGGTAATGCTTGCTGTCTGAACCGGATAATCCTGAAAAAAGTAGGGATTTAATCTCTAAACACCGGTTAGTAAGGCGGATTTATTATTGGGTCTGTGTAATGTCAATTACTAATATGAATTAAATATTCATTAAATGAATTTATGTTCATGGATTCGGCCGGGAGGCCTATTTTCTTTGATTTTAGTATTTTATATTTAAATAACAGGTCTTTATGATTAATAATCGAACTGTTCTCAGCCACTATAAAATGAAAAGATCGCCCTGTATTTAGCTTGTGTGCAAGGCGATGGTCGCTGGGGAGAAAAAAAGTTCTTGGGATGAATGAGTGTGATTTGAACTTACTGTTTTACTAATATGAACCGTTTGTCTGGTTTTAAATTATTATAAATCTTTGTTTTTCTTGTTCACGAGTTATTTTTGTGTTTCAGGAATCGATTTATGTCTTATTCCATTTCTATTCCAAAGGATCAATATTGGGCAAGGTCGCAAAAAGTCCGATTACCGTCATTCCGGCGCAGGCCGGAATCCAGAAGCATCTGAAAATACAAAGATGCAGGATCAAGTCCGGCATGACGCCGCTGCCTTTTTTGAGTTGTTGCGAGTCCATCAATGTTTGTATTTAAGATATTATTTCGGGAAACATCTAATTGAAAAAACGTTGTTAGAGACCTCTCCCCAAACTTCATGTTTTTCAAGAGCTGTCTTCATAGCTTTTTGGTGGATCAGTATCATGAAAGTTTTTTCAGAGCTTTTTTCAAAAAGCGCACCGCAAGGCATTCGGATCAATGTCGGATTACGAGCAAAGGACGCTCTAATCCGACCTCCGAATTGGTTTTTTTAAGGCAAATACACCATACAAGGCCTTCCAAATCATTGCGCTCTTGATTTTAAATTGGAATTATCTGTTGAGGGCAAATATATGGGGTTCAGGAAAAATGATATTCATCTATAGATCCCGGCATTTGTGATTGATAAAAAAATTGGAAATGAGCTTGCTTTTGGTGGTAGCGGCTTTTTATATGAAAAAAATGGTCGACCGATTCAAATTAAAAACGGGAGGCAGCAGCCCCCCGTTTTTATAGTTATACATTTAGTATTATTAGAACTTATAGTTCATGGTTAGGCTGTATGCAACCATCAGCCCTTCCATTTTCATTGTGGTGTTTACTGTGTCAGCAGGAATATCCGGGATGGACGGATTCATTTTTGTATAAGTTTCTATGAGAGAACCGTACACATGGTTGAGGTTCGAGCTTCCGCTTATGCTTCTCATCGGTGTACTTCTGATGTATTGAAGCGCTGTGTCAAGGCTCCATTTTTCTGACATTGTCCAGCCAAGACCTATTGTATACATACTTCTGTCTGTGTCAGGCCAGCCAATATCAAAAGTCTCTTCAGGAACAGGAGTGGGGTCATAGGCGTAACCAGCGCGGAGTGCGATCGCTTCTGTCGCCTTCCATTCAGTACCTATTTTGTACTGTACCGTATTTTCCCAGTCGCGATCATATACTATGGCTCCGGTTGGTGACATTGGGGTTTTTTCCACCTGCATTCTGTTTATGTCCCAATTTGTCCATACAAGGTCTGTTTCAACTGCGAGGGTATTGGTGAAGTTGTAGCGGATACCACCCTGTACTGACTGAGGATGGTCATACTGCATCTCGGCAGGCGCAACTCTTTTTCCTCCAACATAGAAATCACCCTCGAAATCCGTGTTTGTGACGCTTCTGTATGTGAGTCCCATGGAAAGGTCTTTGTTCGGTTTGTAGAGAACGCCTGCATTAAACGAATAGTTGAAGTCATCTTCTGTTTCAAGTTTTACTGCAGTGAGTCCTGGCGCGCCGGTAAGAGGATTCAGAGGAAGAGTTCTTCCCGCATCTGCTACGGAGTGGCCCATGCTGACGCCAAAACCAAGAGAAAGAGTCTCGTTAACCTTGTATGCTGCGGTCGGGTTGATTACTGTTCTGTAGTATGTAGATTCCCATGCATAGAGAGCTGTAGAGTTTTTAGCCGGGTTATGATCCCAGAGAACACGAAGACCATATGGTGAGTATCCCGCAATACCGAAACTCCAGTTATTGTCTATCGGCATGGCAAAACCCATGGTTGGGGTAAAAAGAGGCTCTCCAGTGGAGTGCATTCTTGATGCTCCAAATGTGTTAAGGTTTGCGTTGCCAGTCATGCTTGAATTAATCTCGAAATTCTTAATTTTAGCTTCTGCATCATAAAAATTGACAGTCGCAGAAAGGGTAGGGCTTTTGATCTGGGTAAGGCCCGCAGGATTGTAATAACAGGCTGAATAGTCATCTGCTTTTGCTGTAAATGCTTCTGCCTGCCCTTTTGCCGTAGAACCGACACCAAATGTCTGTACGCATCCTGCGTACGAGGCATTGACCGTGGTCAACAGCGCCATAATCGTAAAAATAAAACTTCTCTTAATCACTTTTCCCCCTTGAATTTATCTATTTTCGGTTTTCTAAAACCGTTATCAGCTTCATATTGCGATTACTTTTTGAATCGTAAAACCTCTGCTTGTTTCAGGTTCAAATGGTGAACTCATGTTCACTGTTATGGGTGCTGTAGTATCGGTGTTTCGGAATGTCAATTGTTTAGTTGTTATTAATATTCTATAAAATGAATCATAAAATATTTTTCGGCCTATTGACCGTTTTTTTACTGGATTTTTAAGTGTCATACAAAAGTATGATGTGTGGGAAATTAGGGATTCGAACAGTGCTTGATGATTTTGCAGAAAATAGAATCAAAATATCGAGAGTCTCGATTTATTCCTGAAAATTTTATTTTTAATGAAAAATTTTTGTGTGGAAGGTGAACACATGTCTATAATAATATGCTCCTTAATATATAAGAATAAATATTAGTTATGTCTGATGTGTTTTTATATGATCCAATGGTTTAAGATTGATGGATTCGCAAAAAGTCAGAATAAGTCGTCATCTTTATGCCGCACTTGATCCGGCATCTTTGTATTTTCAGACACTTCTGGATTCCGGCCTGCGCCGGAATGACAGGAATAGGATTTTTTGAGACTTTGTCAGACTGAAAGATAGCAGAAGACTTTGAAAAGTCATGGAGCTCTTAGCCCCCAGGCTTAAAAGAGCTCCTGATAAATTTTTATTCGTGTGAACCGTCACAGAATGGCTTGTTTTTGGATTTGCCACAGGCGCAAAGGGTGTAGTGTTCGGAGCATTCTGGTTTCGATTCCATGTCATCTTTTATTATTATGCCGCCGGTTACCACTAAAGGTCCGTTATCAAGAGCAGTTATGGATGGAATCTGATCCAGATCCTGGTATCTTCTGCTTCCTATTGTATAGCTGAGAGCACCTGAAGGGCATTTTTCTATGGCGCTGATGATTTCAGCAACGCCTGCTCCATCCGGGTTGATCCATGGTCTTTCCTTGCTTCTGAATACAGAGGGAAGCAGCTTTATGCAGCTGCCGTCATGGGAACAGACGCCTCTGTTGTCGTGTATTGTAATGTCCTTCCCTTTGTAATCCTTTAATTTATTAGGGGTTCTGTCATCAGCCTTTTCACCTACAAAGACAACTTTGGCATGGGAACCGTCGCAATATGGCCTGTATGCGGAATATCCACATCTGCAAAGGGAAATAACCGAACCTGTTTCAAGGGCATCGCCTTTTTCATCTTTCAGGGACTTCAGATCAGTGATCATGTAAGGGCTGTATTTTGTGAAAATAATCTGGGGAGTAGCTTCTATCTTTAATTCTTTATCGCTCATATAAAGCTCCTTTTGGATTTATTGGGATGGTCATGATGGCTGCGAAGGCTTTAACAGGAATAAAAAGAAGGACTGAATTTACTCCAAAAAATAACATACGCTAAAATTTCTGTAAAGGACTCGTTATGTAACTTCATTATATAATACAGGTGAAAACCATTGACAAACCTATGGCCACAAGGCATTCAAATTGCCTGTGCCAAAGGCTTTTGGCATACAGATGAAATTAAACAAAGGCATAACCCATAAACGAGGCAGTTAATGCACTTTAATAATATTATTGTTACAGGTCTGCGCAAATATTTTTGGCCTGCTTTAAGCGGGATAATGCTTACGTCTGCTTTCAGTGGCGGATTCATGTCTTATGTCGCATGGATAGCCCTGGTTCCTGTTCTTTTTTCCATATCAGAAGACAGCCACAGGCAGGCCGCCCTTAAGGGTTTTGTCATGGGGCTTTTTCACAGCATGACCCTGTTTTCATGGATTGTATACACAATGCATGTCTACGGGTTTCTTCCTTATATATTCTGTATTCCGGTTCTTGTTCTTCTTGCCAGTTATATAGCTTTGTATTCTTCTTTGTCTGTTTTTGCCGCGTCATTTTTCAAGGGCAGGCCGTTTCTGACTGCTCTTGCTTTTGCTCTTGTATGGGTTTGCACGGACTATGCAAGGGGGATTATTTTCACAGGATTTCCATGGGGCTTCCTTGGATATTCCCAGCATGAAAAGCTATCTTTGATACAGGTGGCTGACCTCGCTGGTGTTTATGCCGTGACCTTCGGAATTGTCTTGTTTAATGGTTTCATATACTGGGCTATCAGCCTTGCCGCAAAAGCAAAAACTATTGGATGTCGTGCTTTTGGAGTTTCAGGCTCGTGTGTTCTATTATTCTTTGCCATATTTTTTGCGGGTTATTTTTATTACGGACAGTCAAGACTTCAAGAAATATCGGCAAAAGAATCGAATGCGGGCAGATCAAAAATTGCCATGATCCAGGGGAATATTGATCAGTCAGTAAAATGGGATCCTGCTTTTCAGATATTCACAATTGAAAAATATGTTGCCATGACTAAACGGGCTGCGGAGGAAAAGCCTGATTTTGTTGTCTGGCCCGAAACGGCGGCACCTTTTTATTTTCTTTTTGACAAGTCGCTCACAAAGGCATTTCTCGATTCTGTGAAAGATATCGGTGTTGATCTTGTTTTTGGAAGTCCTTACGTTATTTTCAAAAACAAAGAGCCCGAATATTTCAACAGCGTGTATTCAATGGATAAAGAAGGAAAAATAAAGGGCAGATACGATAAAACCCATCTCGTTCCATTTGGAGAATACACACCTCTAAAGGACTGGATTCCTTTTATAGGGAAGATAGTTCCGCTTGAGGGCGATTTTTCAACTGGTGATCCAGGACGGATTCTTGAAACCGCTTCCTTGAAAATTGGTACCCAGATATGCTATGAAGTTATCTTTCCAAGACTCTCAAGGCTAATGGTAAAAAATGGTGCAGATCTTATCGTGAATGTGACCAATGATGCCTGGTTCGGCAAAACCGGCGCACCTTCCCAGCATTTTGCAATCAGTGCTTTCAGGGCAATAGAGAACAGAAGAACCCTGATACGATGCGCAAATACGGGATATACAGGCTTTGTGCTTCCATCTGGTCAGGTCCGTTCTGTAACTGGCCTTTATGAAGATGCAATAAGAGTCGGAGATGTTCCGGTTCTAAAGGAAGCTTCTTTTTATACTGAACACGGCGATTTGTTCATTGCTGTCTGTTTTGCGGCTTTGATCATGTGTTTTGCATCAGGATTGTTAGTACGATTATCAAAAAAATAGAATCTCCATGCCTTTTATAGTGAAAAGGCTGTTTTCAAGGATTCTTCCAAGCTGAATAAAGAAAGGATATGGCTATGTCTACGGAAATAAAGCAGAAAATTAAGGAAATCGCGCAGAGAACAAATCAGCTCAAGGAGTTTCTTTGACTTTGAAGGCAAGAGTCACAGACTGCGAGAAATAGAAGCAATGATTTCCCAGAAAAATTTCTGGGATGATCCTGAAAAGGCAAAGCCTGTTCTTAAGGAAAGAACCCATATAATGGGTATCCTTGATGTCTGGAAAGGTCTTCATACAGAAATTACGGACTGTGACGAGCTTCTCGAACTTTCCGTTGAAGAAGACGATGCTTCTTCCATTGCGGAAATATCGTCCCAGGTTTCTGAAATGGAGATCAAACTCCATAAATTCTATCTGTCACTCATGCTGGATGATCCGGATGACAACAGCAACGCCATAATTTCCATAAACGCTGGCGCTGGCGGAACAGATTCCCAGGACTGGGCTGAAATACTTTTTAGAATGTATTCAAGATGGGTTGAACGCAAGGGCTTTAAAAAATCACTCATCGATTATCAGCCTGGCGATGAGGCTGGTATAAAGAGCGTTACTTTCATGGCAAGCGGAGATAATGCCTTTGGTTATTTGAAAGCTGAAACCGGAGTTCACAGACTGGTCAGAATCTCTCCATTCAATGCCGCAGGCAAGCGCCATACTTCCTTTGCCTCGGTTTTTGTCTATCCTGAGCTTAATCAGGAAATAGTCGTGGATGTTGAAGAAAAAGATCTGCGAGTGGATGTATTCAGAGCCAGCGGAGCAGGTGGTCAGCATGTAAACAAAACCAGCAGTGCGATCCGCATTACACATCTTCCCACAGGCATTGTTGTTCAGTGTCAGCAGGAATCTTCCCAGCACAGAAACCGTGAAATAGCCATGAGCGTTCTTAAATCAAGGCTCTATCAGCACGAGAAGCAGAAGCAGGACGCAAAAATTCAGGCAATGCATGACGGCAAGGACGATATAGCATGGGGAAGCCAGATCAGATCCTATGTGATGCATCCTTACCAGCTTGTAAAGGATCACAGGATAAGTCTTGAGGTTGGTAATGTTCAGGCTGTTCTTGACGGGGATCTTGATCCTTTTATTGAAGGCGTGTTGCTCTCCAAGGCAACAAAACAATGAAGACTTAATAATGATTCATTTGGGGTGGCATGAATTGTTCGCCCCAAATTAATAATTCGTTCAAAATCTTTGACAGGCTTCAACCTAAAAATTTAAAATGATTAAGCAGTATTTGCAGGGATCACAATGAGTATTCAGAAAGCGTTGGAAAAACTTAGTTATAATAATGATGGTGCTTTTCCGCGTGGGGCTTTGATTGAGATCATCGATAACCGTGATGAGGCCATCCCTCTTCTGCTTGGCGTTATTGAATACTCCATTGAAAATTTTGACCGTCTGGTTATGGAAGACGCGTATTTTGCACATATTTATGCCATGTATCTTCTTGCCCAGTTCAGGGAGAAAAAGGCGTACCCCCTCCTCATAAGATTGTTTTCGATTCCAGGGGACTCAGTCCTTGATTTTACAGGTGATGTCGTTACCGAGGATCTTGGGAAGATTTTTTACTCAGTGTGCCACGGAGATATAGAACCTTTAAAATCACTGGTAGAAAACAGTAATGCTAACGAATTTGTAAGGGCAGCAGGCCTCAAATGTCTCTTAATTATGGTTGCCACAGGGCAAAAAAGCCGCTCGGAAATAATTGATTATTATAAAGAGCTTTTCAATACTAAGCTCGAAAGACATGCTTCCCATGTATGGGATGCTCTGGCAAGTTACAGCTGCCGCCTGTATCCTGAAGAAGTGTTTTCTGAAATAAAAAGAGCATTTGATGAAGGTCTTGTTGATCCATTTTTCATGGGTTTTGAAAGTATCCAGGAGGCCATAGGAAAGGGTAAGGATGAGATTCTTTATGACCTTGAAAAAAGAAATTCCTATAAATACCGATCAATAGACGACACGATCAGCGAATTAAGAGGTTGGGCTTGTTTTAATCAGCCAGAAAACAAAAAAGATCGAAATTCTTCTAAAAAAAATGCGTCCGTAAGAAATGACAATAAAACCGGCAGAAATGATCTTTGCCCATGCGGAAGCGGGAAAAAATATAAAAAATGCTGTCTTGGGAAAGCTTAATATACTCATCAATGTCATAGCCTGAGCATTTGAAATGAGTCAGCCTGTTTTTGCATTATTACTGGAAACCCCTTTTGAAAAAGGGTTTTCCAGATCTTGCCCAGAACTTTTATGGCTTTTTATTACGGATTGGAAGCATAAGTTTTTTAAGCAAAAGAATCCATAACCGAAAAGTTTTTGCCAAGCTTTTTTCAAAAAGCGGCCTTTGACCTTTCATCTAAAAGAAGAGTTCAATTTATGACGATGTGAAGTATATCAAAAAAATCTGAGTCATCGCTGATTATTGCTCCAGCTTATTTAAGTAAAAGGTTTTCAATTGAGAGTAAAAGCCTACAATATTCTGAAAAAGTACTACGACACTTCAAGTCTGGGATTTGAGATACTTCTTCGTCACAGTCAGGATGTCACCAGAAAGGCCGTAAAAATAGCCTCAGCCATGAAAAACGTTGATGTGGGCTTTGTGGCCGAGGCATCCATGCTTCATGACATAGGCGTTTATCTGACACACGCGCCTGATATAGGATGCCATGGTGATATGCCTTATATCTGCCACGGATATCTTGGCCGGGAAATTCTTGAAAAAGAAGGTCTGCCCAGGCATGCCCTGGTTAGTGAGCACCACACCGGAACAGGTCTTACTAAAGATGACATAATAAGAAATGACCTGCCGATTCCACATAGGGATATGCTGCCAACTTCGATTGAAGAAATCATAATCTGTTATTCAGATAAGTTTTTTTCTAAAAATCCAAAGCAGTTCGGTCAGGAAGAATCCTATGATAAGGTTTTGAAGGAAATGGCAAAATTCGGAGCTGACAATGCCGAACGGTTCAGGCAATGGCATTTGATGTTCTCTGGGGAATCCCATGCCTCGCAGATTTAATAAAGAAATCCTCAGATTTTATTTCATTACTGACGAAGCAGCCTCTCTTCCAGTTGCTGATCAGATAAAAGCTGCCATTGACGGCGGAGCAACGATAATCCAGTACAGAAATAAATCCGGCGCTATTTCAAGATATAAAGAAGCCCTCGAAGCAGCAATTATCTGCAAAAAAAGAGGCGTGTTTTTTATAATTAATGATGATGTTCTTCTCGCAAAGGCAGTAGGCGCGGACGGAGTACATATCGGACAGAATGACGATCCACCTGATGTCGTCCGGGAAATCATGGGAGAAGATGCCATAATCGGTATTTCTGTTTCTTCGCTTCTGGAATATAAAAAGACTGAAATAGAATATTGCGATTATCTTGGCGCAGGGCCAGTATTCCCAACAGGAACCAAGACTGACGCCAGTCCTGCCATCGGATGTTCAGGCCTTGCCGCGATCTGCGAGGTTTCTCCTTTGCCTGTTGTTGCCATAGGCGGAATTACTCCTGAAAAGGCAAAACAGTGCATTGAAAACGGAGCCTGCGGAGTCTGCATGATAAGCGCCATATCAAGGGCCGAAGATCCTTTGAAAGCAGCTTTTGAGTTTGGCTCTGCGCTCGGAACTGTCAGAAACAGTGAAGAGTTTTATGTTGATGAGAATGAACTGCTGAAAGATGTGCTGAAAAGGACACCCGGCCATGAGGATTTCAGCAGAATAATAAAGATTCAGCCCGGCGATGACGCTTGCCTCCTTGATAAAATCATGCGTCCTGTAATCAGCACTGACAGCCAGATTGAAAATGTCCATTTCAAGCTTTCATGGCAGTCACCCTTTGAAATAGGAAGAAAGGCAGTTTCCGTATGTTTAAGCGATCTTGCTGCGTCATACGCAAGGCCTCTTGCCATTTTTCTTAATCTTGGAATTCCCGAAGGTTTTACAAAATCCAAGGTGCGGGATCTTTACTCCGGCATTCAGGATTCCCTGGAAAAATACGGATGCGGGCTTGGAGGGGGCAATATCACAAAAAGCTTGGTTCTGAGTCTTGAACTTTTTGCGGTTGGTGAAGGCTCTGATATTTTCCCTTTAAGATCAAATGCAAAACCTGGATACGGGGTATATTTAACCGGATTTACAGGCCTTTCAAGATGTGGGCTTCTTTATAATTCCATCCATCAAGTAAATGGCCTTTTTGATGGAGGATCTATTGATTCGGCGTTCAGAAATCCCAGAGCCAGATTCGATGCCGCGTCTGTCCTTGAGAAATACAATGTGGACTGCGTGATGGACATAAGCGATGGAATAGCAGCTGATGTTTTCAGGATGGCCGAGGCTTCTGGGATAACCATAAGTCTTGATCCTTCAGGATTTCCGATTCATGAAGAAATGCAAATATTTTGCGATATTTACAATCTTGATTCATTGAAAGAAGCTGTTCAAGGCGGAGAAGACTACGAACTTCTTTTTTGCTGCGAAGAAAAGGTTTTTGGAGAAATAAAAAAGCATCTGCCATCAGCTTTCAAAGTTGGAAAATGCGGATTATTTTCAGGAAAAAGGCTTGAAAATCTTCCTTCAGGCATAAAAGCTTTCGACCATATTTCTGGTAAACCTAATTATTGAAAGGATCGTACCACAGTTCTTTCCTGTCAAGCGGCACAGATGAGGGCAGCATGGGATTGTCAAGTTTTATGAGCCGTCTGTTTTTAAGATTTACAGCGTCAATGTGTTTTTGATTGAATTTATTAAAAAGGTCATCAAATGATCCGTCTTTTATCATGATTTTGAGACCTCTCTCAACCCGGTCAGCAAGGGTTTTATCATGCTTGTTAACATAGAAGAATTTGGGCCAGGGATAATAAAGAAGGAGATTTTCCTCAAGCATCATATCCGGATACTTGTCCTTTCTGTCTGCAAGTTCTGCCGGGGCCTCATTTATACCCCTTGAGAAATAGTCGAATCTTCCAATCATAAGCATTTCAAAAAGTCTTTCATAGTCATTTCCTGTCACCGTATCTATGCCATTCGCCTTGAAAACGGCAAGATCATTCCATGTATGCCCCTGACCCACAGAAAATTTTTTCAGATCATCCAGTGTTTTCACTGCCGCAAATTTATCTTTATCCTGTTTTCTTATCAGGAATACCCTGTAACCCAGAATCCCCTTTCTTAATGGTATTTTTACGGAAAGGAATTCTGCTTCTGCCTCTTTTGTTGCCACAGACCAGATGATATTGACAAGAACTCCTGATTTCAGCTCCTGTCTGCAGCGGCCTTCATTCATCTGGATGGATGGCCTCATTGTATATGGACCGTCTGTCGGGATTGTCTTGTCAAGAGCAGTCTTCAGAATCTCAACAAGGTCATCATCCCGTGTGTCGTATTCTGATTCCCTGGCCGGGTATATCACTTGAAGATCTTTTGATGATGCGTGCGGCACCGCAAACAAAAGTGCAGATATGATTAGCAGGGATATGATCACTAAATGACTTATTTTGTTCATATTAACTCCATTTATTGCATCTTCGTGATGAAAGGATGGGGCAGAATCTATTTTCCTGAATCTCCGGGATAAAGTTTTTTCATGCATTCAGGGCATACCCCGTTTGTGAATTCTACATCAGGATGTTTGCGAATATATTCCTCAAGCTGATTCCAGTATCCGTTGTCATCTCTTATTTTTTTGCAGGAAGCGCATATCGGAATAAGACCGCTTAGGGATTTTACCTTTGAAATGGATGACCTGAGTTCGCATATCAGCAGATTTCTTTCTTTTTCCATGTGAAGGCGTTCGGAAATGTCATCAAAAATTCCTATTACGCCGGATACTGAACCATCATGGGAAAAAGACGGGCTGAAAATGGCGCTTATGTTGAAGGTCTTATTTCCTGTGATAGTAATATATTCATCCTCAAAATGGTTTTGATCACCTGCGAGAGCTTTTTTGACTGAATCTTTGATTTTGAGATCAGCTACGTTTTTATATGAAAATCCAACAAGCTTTTCCCTTGTTGTCCCCAAAAGGATTTCGGCTTTTCTGTTGCAGGTTGTGATTATGCCATTTTTATCTGTGTAAAGAATGGCAAGCGGGGAGTGATCCACAACGGCCTGAAATCTGTCTTCGCAGTCCATGAATTTCTGGTCGATTTGCGTTGATTCGTATTCCGCATTTATATTCCTGGAAAGCTGGGATCTCAGTTCCAGATTTTCTTTCTCAAGTTCTTTTATTCTTTTTAGCAGATTATTGTTTTTATTATTCATGAAGGACTCCATACGGAGATTTTGGATTTTCAGAGCTGAAAATATCGAACTGTATTGCGTTTAGAACGAAGCAACTTGAAAGACTTGGTAGAATGATTCTTTTAAGATTTGATTTTCTTGTAAGTAGAATACATGAAATCAGGAGTAAAACTCAATATTTCTTTTTTTGTTTGTGACTGGTTTGAAATCTTTTCCTCTATCATTCGATTTTAGAGCATTTCTGATTTTGGGCTGATATGTTGACCCGCATTCCTTGAAGTAGAGGACATGGTTGGCCATGGCGTGTGAGCGGATTCACTTGCCTTGAAAAAAGATTGCCATGAATCGTAAAAAACGGCCAGAAAAAGAGAGCCGGATTCATATAGCCGGGCACGAACGCAGCGAAGGACTTATTCTTGTAACTAATAACATTCGTGAGTTTGAAAGAGTTGATGGCTTGTGTGTAGAAAACTTGGTGTAAAAATTGCTGTGCTTATGCTTTTTATCATACGCTCTGCAAGAGCGAAGCAACTATTATTCCGACAGTGATCGGCGACTTTTGCCCTGCCTGCGGTGAGGTTGTCCTTGATGCGGCCGAATCAACAAGAACCAGTGGGTGGGACTATGCTGGATTTTACCAAACAGATAAACCCCTCGATTTTTGATCCAGCTCTTTATAATGCATAGTTATTGTTCCTGTGCCTTTTGATAAACGTACTCGTAATTGCTGGGGACATCAACCTTGTCGGTTATGTCTTTTACAAAGGGGCACCACTTCCCTTCTGGGCAAGATGGTTTGTTGGCAAGCCTGTATATGTGCCTCGGCTCGGCAACAAAAGTGAGTGGAAGCCCCTCGTCACCTCCAGCAGTTGTCTTGTCCCATCCGCTGGTACCTCGCATTTGCTGCCAGAAAGATGCGTTAATTGTATGTTTGCCAACCGAAATCTCATATATTCCGCATGAATTTCCATTTCTTTCGTCTATTTTCGACACGATGACACCATCAATGCTTTCAACATAATTTCCAGACATTGATGAGATTAAGTATGCAACGTTGTTCCTTGGTAATGATGATCCTGTGTAAGCTCTCCCTATAGGAGGGGCGCAGGATACAAGAAACTGAACCAATAAAATGAAAGATATAAAAATGATAAAACAACGTATTTGTTTCATGATTACGCTCCTATATCGAATAGTACTAAAAGCATTTCGCCCGACAATTACTTGATTATTCTAAACAAAACCGCTGCAAGCATCATTATAGCAAAACCAGACAAAAAACTATACCCATATACAAGTATTCGGTATCACTGATGTACTCCCTTGACCTAAGAAGACGCCAAATTGTGCCAATCAATACAAGCAGGCATCCAAGAAATATTTCCAAATCATCTTGGATTGCTCCTTATGAATATTAGAGTGTTAATAAAACTACGGTAGATAGGCTGCGCCGCAATTTACTGGTGGAATCGTTATATTTCGGCGGCTTGTTAGCTTATTTTGATTATACCCAATGCTCAATTGATAGTTGAATTTGCTTCGAGTTCAGAATTGGCTTAGTATGTTTTATGCTGCTGAAAGAATATTGAAATTATTTTAATACTTCCAGATCTAATATGATTTTTAATAAATTATAAGATAATGTGCTTATGCTCAATTCTCAGTAACATTTGAAAGTTCATGGGCTTAACATTTTTAAAACTCTAAAATTATCAGTTTTTTGCCTACTAACAAAACCATAAAGTTTTTGCGGAGCTTTTTACAAAAAGCGACCCGCCGGAGGCACTCGGCTTAACGTCGGATTACGGACAAAGGGCGTCCTAATCCGACCTGATATGGTTGTCACCAGTCAAGAGAATAATAATCTCCCATCCACTTTTTTAGTGGCGGCAATGGACATTATGCCCAGAGCATAGGCAGAGGCGAAACAGGTTAAGCGACGAT
>NZ_AUEY01000024.1 GCF_000426225.1 Desulforegula conservatrix Mb1Pa | reverse complement strand
CTCAAGTAGTAGGCTTTATAAAGGGGAAGAGTGCAATAAGCATTGCAAGGAATTATGGTGGCCGGAAAAAGAATTTTACTGGTCAGAATTTTTGGGCAAGAGGCTATTATGTCTCGACAGTTGGCAAAGATGAGCTGGCGGTTCGAGAGTATATTAGAAAACAAGAATATGAGGACCGCAGAATTGAACAGTTAAGACTGTTTGATTAATCACCTTTAGGTGATCCCCATTTTTTACCGCTTTGAGCGGTTCAGAATTCCATGCCACCGGCTTTGCCGGTGGTCGGTGACTCAGAATTCTTTGTATAGTCATGAAAGGGGGCAAAATTAACGATTTTCTGTAGTATACGTACGTCCTTGCACGTACCACTTGCTTGATTCAGACTGTGCGCGGGAAAGTGCCATCCACCCTGCTTTTGCCTTATTTCAACAATATTGATGGAAAATGGGTCTTGTTAACATTGTTTAAATACAGTTATAATGTTCTATATTTAGTTTCCTGACTTTTTTCTTGAACGGCAACGCCGCAAAAACCTTCTTTCTTTCGCCTGTGTCAGAATTATGCCTGAAGCTTTTAATTTATTATTTCAGTTTGTTATTAATATGGTCACAGGATGTCAGATGAATTGGCAGGGATTTCAGGAATGGTTTATCTTAAAAAGGAATGTTGCTGTTTTTATTGGTTTATATGGTTGACAAAAAAAATGTCCTAAAGTAAATAAAAATAAATCGGCCAACCGGCTTAAAAAAGGAGATGGTTTTGAATGACCGAAAGCTAACCGCCAAACAGGCAAAAAGCAGACAGAAGATAATTGATGCCGCAAGCAGACTTATTGTTGAAAAAGGGATCGAAAATACGAGTCTTGCTGATATCGCAAGGGAAACGGACATCAGCAAGGGCACCCTTTATTATTATTATGCTTCAAAAGATGATCTGATATTTGATCTTACGGAGAGGCATATGAGCAGGATCACAAGTGATCTTCTAAATCTCATTGCAAACGGAACAGAAGGTGTTGACGCCACATCGACCCTTACAATTGTTTATGAAACCCTTGTGAATGCAGAAACAAGAAGCCGGCTGCATCTTTATCTTGTCAGGGAAGCGCTGACTGGCAATGAGATTCTGAGGAAAAGATTTCTAAGGAAGTATCAGCAATGGCAGTCAATGCTCGAAGACAGTATCCAGAAGCTCATACCTGGAATAACCAACGTAAAAATGAAGGCCCAGCTCATAATAGCAAGCATTGACGGATATATAATACAATCCATGCTTGGGAACACGGACGTTCCGCTTGCAGAGACAGCCGAGCTTTTGACTAAAAATAACCAGTAGTAGCCGGTTGATTGATAATGCGAAGTCTGCGGCCTCTGCTACAGGCTCAGAATGGCATCAACATTATATAAAAATAATGGAGAAAAAATGAAAAGTTATGAACCAGTTAATGCAGGGAGAAAATGGTTTAAGGAACTTGTTTCAAAAATTGTTTTTCTTGTGCTTGGAAGGGCATTTCAGTCTGCCGCAAAGTTTGATCCCCTGATAAGGCGGGAAGTCGCTGAATGGAGAGAAGGATTTGTGCTTGTAATGAGGGTGCTTCCGTCAGGGCCTGTAATGGTTATGGAAAAGTCAGGGGGGCTTATCAGGCACAAGGGAAGCAAACTTCCTGATTCTGCCGATGTTACCATCAATTTTAAAAACATTGAATGTGCCTTTCTTGTTCTTACTCCCCAGATGGGCGCTGCCCAGGCATTCGCTGAAAACAGGCTGAGTGTCGCAGGCGATTTGATGTACGCGATGGCGTTCACAAGGTGCCTAAATGTTCTTCTTACCTATCTTTATCCTTTAAGCTTCATCACAAAAAGGCTTTTGAAAAGAATTCCGCCCATGGATTTCCTTAAGTTCGGGCGAATTATCTATATTTACTGTCTTGGAATCCCGTTTGGCCTATAATCCTAAAATTAATAAGGAACAAAGATGCTGCCTTCATTTTATGAATTCTATAATCCTGTAAAAATTGTTTCAGGCCATAAGGCTCTCGATAATCTCCCTTACGAACTGGAACAGGCCGGAGCAAAAAGGCCAATTATCATTACCGATAAGGGTGTCGTGGGCGCTGGTCTTGTTGATCTTGTAGTTAGCGCTTTCGGAAGTTCGGATATGACAATCGGAGCCATATATGATGATGTTCCTCCTGACTCTTCAGTGGGCGTTGTTAATGATATTGTAAAGATTTACCGTCAGAACAAATGTGACTCGATTGTGGCTGTTGGCGGCGGGTCTCCAATTGATACGGCCAAGGGCGTCAATATAGTTATTACAGAAGAAGCGGATGATCTGATGAAATTCATGGGCGCTGAAATGCTCAAGAAGCCGATGAAGCCTCTTATAGTAATACCCACAACCTCAGGAACAGGAAGCGAGGTGACTCTTGTCGCTGTAATCTCTAATCCTGAAAAAAATGTTAAAATGGCTTTTGCGTCCAAGCATCTGCTTCCAAAGGCCGCAATTCTTGATCCGCGCATGACCCTTACCATGCCGCCGCACATAACGGCTGCAACAGGAATGGACGCTCTTACACACTCGGTGGAAGCTTATATATGCCTTCAGAAAAATCCTTTGAGTGATGTCCATGCAATAGCTGCCATAAATCTTGTCAGAAAAAATCTTATAAATGCCGTTAAAAACGGAAAAGATTCCGAAGCAAGACTCGCCATGGCAAATGCCGCATGTATGGCAGGAGCCGCTTTTTCAAACTCCATGGTTGGTATAGTTCATTCCCTGGGCCATGCGACAGGCGCTGTCTGCCATGTCCCTCACGGGCTTGCCATGTCAATTTTTCTTCCCCACTGCCTTGAATATAATATGTCCAAGTGTTCCGAAAATATCGGAGAACTTCTTCTGGCAGTAGCTGGGCCTGAGGAATATGTTAAAACAGCGTCCGCTGACCGTGCCGCTAAAACAGTAGAAGCAATAAGAAAGCTCCAGCGCGAACTTAACGAGATCTGCAAACTCCCAATGACCCTGAAGGATGCCGGAGTTCCAAAGGACAAACTTGGCCAGATTGCGCGAACCGCGATAAATGATGGGTCTGTTACCATGAATCCTGTTGAGATGGATTTCGATGATGCGCTCGGCATTTTGAAAAAAGCTTATGAATAAAGGGGCACATATGGAAGAAACTAAAAAGGATGTGATACTCGGGACTTCTAACAGAGTCCTTGAAGTGGATCTTACATCGAGAAAATATTCGGTTTACAATGTCAAGGAAGATGAAAGAAGGCTCTACCTGGGCGCAAAGGGGTTAGGCCTTAAGCTTCTTTTTGACAGGATGCAGCCCGGAGCTGATCCCCTGGGTTCAGATAACATGCTTGCAGTTATGCCCGGGGTTCTTCTTGGGACGGGAGGTCCTTGCTCCGGCCGTTTTCATGCCGTCTCAAAATCTCCCTTAACCGGACTTTTTTCATCTTCCTCATGCGGCGGACCATTTGGAATGCAGCTAAAGACAGCCGGATGGGACGGACTGATTCTGAAAGGTAAATCCGAAACTCCTGTCTGGCTTGAAATTGACAGCGACGGAATAACCTTTCATGATGCCTCTGAATTATGGGGACTTGATACAGAGGAAACCCAGAAAAAACTTTCCGCAAAAAAAGCCGGAGTAATGGCAATAGGCCCTGCCGGAGAGAACCTTGTAAAATACGCCAATATCGCTTCAGGTCACAGATTTCTTGGGCGCGGCGGTCTTGGCGCTGTCATGGGTTCCAAAAATGTCAAGGCTGTTGTTGCAAATGGCGGTAAATTCCAGATTCAGCCTGTTAACTCCAAAAAATTTGAAAAGGCTAAAAAGCGCGGGACAAAATATATCAACCAGAACGAGATGTCTTCATTCTTTCTGAGGAAATACGGAACTAACGCCAACGTCAATCTGAACAATTCGGCGGGGATTCTGCCTGTAAACAATTTTTCAAATGGTCGTGATGACAGGGCATATAAACTGTCCGGCGAAGTGATAAGCGAGGCTCATAACACCCAATATCATACTTGCAAACCATGCACTATTCTGTGCGGCCATAAAGGCGATTTCGGCGGCAAAAAGAGGGCTGTTCCTGAATTTGAAACAACAGCCCTGATGGGTTCCAATATCGGAATATTTGACCCCGAAATTATTGCTGAATGGAACGACATCTGCGGTAAAATGGGTATGGACACCATTTCCGCAGGTGGAACAATGGCCTGGGCAATGGAGGCTGCCGAAAAGGGCATATTTGACGCAGGCCTGAGATTTGGAGAAAAGGCAGGCATTGCGGAAATGCTCCATGATATTGGGTATGCAAGGGACAAGGGGCAGGAACTTGGCCTTGGCTCAAGGGCTCTTTCCGAAAAATACGGCGGAAAGGATTTTGCAATTCATGTCAAGGGACTTGAGATGGCAGCCTATGATCCTCGCGGAAGCTTTGGCCAGGGACTTGCCTATGCCGTTGCAAACAGGGGCGCCTGCCATCTTTCGGCTTATCTTGTCGCACTCGAGGTTTTTTTCGGTCTTCTGAGCCCGAAGAGTATCAGGGCAAAAGCCGAGTTCGTGAAATTCTTTGAAAGCCTTACAAATGGTATCAATTCATTGCAGACATGCCAGTTCACGATGTATTCCTATACGCTTGAGCCTCCGCTATCAAGGTTCACGCCTGATACCACGCTCGGAATACTCATGCAGAATATTCCCCAGCTTGCCATAGCTCTCATGGACTTCAGCCTTTATCCACAGCTTTGGAGCTCGGTCACAGGCATTAAAATGTCCAGTGCCGAGTTTCTGAAAGCTGGTGACAGGATTCAGGTTCTTGAAAGATATATGAATACAAGGGAAGGCGTTACACGGAAAGATGACACCCTGCCTCCGAGAATGCTGAAGGAAGGCAGACCATGTGACCCTGACAAACTTGTTGTTCCTCTGGAAAAACTTCTTGACCGGTATTACAGGCTCAGGGGATATGATTCAAACGGCATTCCAAAGGACGAGACCCTCAGGAACTTCGGTATAATATAGTATGTGATCAGGATTGATGGACTCACAAAAAGTCAAAAAAGGGATTCGAGGTCATGCCGGACTTGATCAGGTATCCAGTTATTTCAGATAGTTCTGGATTCCGGCCTGCGCCTGAATGACGGAAATCGGACTTTTTGCGACCTTGCCAAATATTGAAACCTAAAAACAAATCATTTTTGAGTTACATTTTTTGGGGGAACTTGTTGTAAAAAAGTTCCCCCAAATTACTAAAAAAGTTTATTGTTTTAATAACAGTCTATTATGCGTACCTGCCCCTCGCCCGAGACCATTCGAATCAATGCAATATTGATTTAGATTTGTAATAGACCTTCAGTCTTTATATAATTGTTCTTCCTGTCATGTCAGTGTCATACCCTCCAAGTTTCATGACTTCGGACTTGAATTCATCGGAGTTTATTATTTCCAGCACACTCTGAATCATATTCGAATTAAAATATTTCTCAGGAATGACAAGATCGTACTGTTCGTTTGTAACAGGGATGAAATCAAGATCAAGGGCATTTGCAGCCGCTCTTATTCCCATTCCGGCATCAGCGCGTCCGCTCATAACAGCGGCAGCAACCGCCATATGGGTGTATTCCTCGTTTTCGTAGCCTTTTATGCTGTTCGGAGCAATCGAAGCTCTTTTGATTTCGTAGTCAAGCAGCACCCTTGTTCCTGCGCCTGCCTGTCTGTTTATGAAAGTTATGTCATTTCTCGCAAGATCAGCTATGCCGGAAATATTCTTGGGATTTCCTTTCTTTATTATCAGCCCCTGCTGTCTTATGACCAGATTTATAACCTTGACTTCCGTGTCAGGCAGATATTTTTTTATACAGCTGATGTTGTACTCGCCTGTTTCTGTGTTAAGGAGATGGCTTCCTGCAATATGGCATGAATCTTTTCTTATTGCCGTAAGTCCACCCATGCTTCCGACATTGCTTGAAGACAGAGTGAACCCTGATTTTGCCCTGAGCATATCTGACAGAAGATCCAGCGTGTTGTCGTGGCTTCCGATTACAACCACTGTGCTGTTTATTTCTGATTCAGGTTTCAGGCGTTCAGCCATTATTTCCGCGTTTTCAGGGAAACCTTCGCAGTTTGAGGGAATTCTTATGATTCCGCTCGCCTGGGCTATTGATGTTATCTGTCCAGCTCCCCTTGGTAGTGGTGTAGCAATTATGTTTTCCCCAACCCTGCCCAGCTTGACCCTCACGAATTCCTCGACCCCAAGTTTTGAGCTTAGCTTTCTTGTTGGCTTTACTCTAATCGTAGGTCTTTCAGGATATGTTTTTCCCTGAAGTGAGTAGATAAGGGGAACGACAAAAGTCTCAAAGGAAAGTATCGCTGAAACCGGGTAACCTGGAATTCCGAAGAAGGGCTTGCCGTTTATGGAGGCTGCAAGAAGGGGTTTTCCTGGCATCATAGTGACTCCGTGAACAAGAGTCTCGCCAAGCTCTGATGCCGCGTGGTGGGCATAATCCTCTGAACCTGCCGATGATCCTCCTATGGTTAGAACGATATCAAAGCCATTTTTGTAAGCTTCTGTGACAGTTGCGCTGATTGATTCTAGTTTGTCTTTGACTATGCTGTGTCTTTCTGCCTTGGCACCTGCTTTTTCAGCGAGTCTGACAAGAACATGGGAATTGCATTCAAGTGCGTTTCCATTCAAAGGCATGTCCTGGGGTTGTAACTCAAAGTCTATGAGTTCGTTCCCTGTTGGAATCACAAGTATTTTTGGCTGTTTCCTGACCTTGATATCTGTTATGCCGCCTGTAATCAAGGCTGCGAGGCAATAAGGGGTTATCTCATGATTTGTTGGGAAAATGAGTTCGCCTGCAACAATGTCCTCTCCCATTTTTCTAACGTGCTGCCACGGAAAAGCAGGGGCTATGATCTCTATTCCCCCTTCGTCCGTATTGTTCAGATTCTCCATCATTATAACAGCATTGGTTTCTTCGGGAAGTTTATGGCCCGTGTTTATAAAAAAAGCGTCCACTCCCGGAGTAAGAATGACAGGGGAATGATCTGAAGCAGAGTATGCTTTTTCAGCGCTGACTGCGATCCCGTCCATTGCGGCGCTATGGCAGGACGGATGAGAATATTTAGCCCTTACCGGGCTTGCAAGTATTCTTCCTACGCTTTCAAGAACAGGAACGGTTTCTGATTCTTTAATCGTATATGGAAAGGATTCAAGGATTTTTGTCTTTGCTTCATCTATGCTCAGCATGTTCAGATAAATTTTTCTTTCCATAAGTATCCTTTCTTTAAAAAAATGATGGTCCAGCAAAAATTCAAAAAGGGTTTCAGTATCATGCCTGACTTGATCAGCATATGTGTATTTTCAGATGCTTGCGGATTAAGGCATAGGTTTTCACCGGGACAGACCCATCCATAATGACGGAAATCGTACTTTTTGCGGCCTTGGCAAATGGACTTAATTATGACTTCATCAATGCCCAAGCAGTGTCACAAAAACCTGACTGCCCTGTTTCAGTCCTTCGCAGTTTCTGTCTATTTCGATTATTCCGTCTGATTTGACAATTGTGAGCAATATCCCGGATTTTCCAATGACAGGTTCTGCAAGAACGCGGTCTTTTTCATATTTGAGCCTGACTCTGATAAAATCTGTTCTTCCGTTGGCAGAAGCCACATTTTTAGTCAGGATCGCAGGGATTTTTACTGATTCATCGTTTGCGAGTCCTTCGAGCCTGTTCAAAAATGGCCTTACGAGTGTGTGGAATACAATCATTGCCGATGCGACATGCCCCGGAAGTCCCCATATCTGCCTGTTTCCGGCTTTTCCAAGTATGACAGGCTTGCCCGGACTCATTGAAACCCCCTGTACCAGTATGTTGTCCATGGTGAGTTTCTTTATTATGTCAAGGGTATAATCCCTGGCTCCGATCGAGCTTCCTCCGGAAATAAGGAGCATGTCACATTGGGTGAGGCCATTTTCACAAGCTTTAAGGATTTCATCATAATCATCCCTGACAAGCCCTACGAAAACCGGGATTCCCCCGTTTCTGATTGTCATGTTCCAAAGAGTATGGGTGTTCACATCCCTGATTTTTCCGGATTCAGGCATGCACGATGCAGGTACTACTTCATCGCCTGTTGAAATTATTCCAACCACAGGTTTTTTAACTACTTCTATTTCTGTATGGCCGATTGCGGCCAGTATTCCGGCCTCCTGCGCCCTTAATCTGGTTCCTCCGGGTATAGCCAGATCTCCTGCCTTTATGTCGTCGCCCTTGTATATGATGTTGCTTCCGGGAGCAGCGGGCCTGAATACTTCAAGCATATCGGAGCCGATTATTTCAGCGTGTTCCAGCATTACAACTGCGTCGCTTCCTTTTGGGATCATGCCTCCTGTCTGTATTTTGGCGGCTTCTCCGTGTTTTATGGAGAATTCGGGAACACTGCCTGTCCGAACTGAGTCCTTGATATAAGCGAGACTTGAAGGGTTGCCTTCGGACGATCCGAATGTTGATGAACTTGTAACCGCAAATCCGTCTACTGTGGATTTGTCAAATGGCGGGATATTTTCATTGGAAAATATGTCGCTTGCAGTAACCCTTCCAAGGCAGTTTTCAAGACTTGCTTTTTCTGTTTCTCCTGGCTTGAAAAGACTTGAAAGCCCAAGAACATCTTTGATATTTGAGAGGGTTAGAAATTCTTTATGCATTTTATTATTCCGGCTATCTGAGACGCTACGTCATTAGATATGAATGCTTAGTTGCTTTGTTTTGCAGGTAAATGTTTTTGTTTAGTTGTTGAACTAATGTTTATCATCCTGTAATAAGAAAGAAAACATTTTTATAGGCGCTGACTATTTTTTTAAATCAGGAGGAATTATGAAATTGATGAAAAGATATGCCCTGGCTGTTCTGCTGGTTTTTATGTTTTTCAATTCTGCCTTGGCAGAGGAGAGGATAAAATGTTCTTCAACAACAAGCACCCAAAATTCAGGGTTTTTTGATTACCTACTGCCCATATTCGAGGCAAAGTCAGGTATTAAAGTCGATGTGATAGCCGCAGGAACCGGCGCGGCCATCGAACAGGGGAAACGGGGTGATGTGGATCTTGTTTTTGTTCACGCAAAAGAAGACGAATTGAAGGCTGTTGAAGAAGGTTTTTTCACAGACAGACATGATGTCATGTATAATGATTTCATAGTCGTGGGGCCAGCTGCAGATCCTGCCGGAATCAAAAAATCCGCGTCAGCCTCTGAAGCTTTGAAAAAAATAGCTGAATGCAAAGATGCCTGCCTTTTTGTCTCAAGAGGCGATGATTCCGGAACTCATAAAAAAGAGCTCAAGCTCTGGAAAAAAGCCGGTATAGATCCAAAGGGAATGAAATTTTATCTTGAGGCAGGCCAGGGCATGGAAAAGGTCCAGAGAATAGCAAGCGAGAAAAAAGCATATACGCTTACAGACAGAGGAACATGGCTTGCTGTAAAGGATAAGGACAAACTTGAGCTTGTGGCTCTTTATGAAAACGATCCGTCCCTTTTCAACCAGTATGGAGTAATGGCCGTAAGCAAAGCCAAAAATCCTTCGGTAAAATATGATCAGTCTATGAAATTCATAAACTGGATCATATCAAAGGAAGGCCAGGAAGCCATTGCTGGTTTTAAGGATAAAAACGGCGTCGTTCTTTTTAAGCCGAACGCAGGGACAGTTTCGGACAAGTAGGATTGCTGGTCTCGCATAAAGACCTGTTTCCATAATACCGGCTCATGGTGAAAACCGGGAGCCGGTATCCTGAAGTACCTTAAAAAAAAATTTGATTCCGGATCGAGTCCTTCATGATGCCACAGCAATTTTCCGGCTTTTCCGGAATTTTTTAGCTTTTATATCAGAATAGTTATTTGTGGCTCTGCCTGATTTTCAGTTAAGAAGTGCCTTTTATGGTTAATTTGCCATCAAAAAAGGGTGATGCGTAGGTTGGATTAGGACGCCCTTTGTCCGTAATCCGACGTTAAGCCGAGTGCCTCCGGCGAGGCTTTATAACCCAATAGACCAAAATCAGATGAAGCGTATTCGTTCGGCTGTTTTGAAGTTGATAGGGCGAGTGCCTCGGGCGGGTCGCTTTTTGTAAAAAGCTCCGCAAAAACTTTATGGTTTTGTTAGTAGGCAAAAAACTGATATTTTTAGAGTTTTAAAAATGTTAAGCCCACGAACTTTCAAATGTTACTGAGAATTGAGCATAACCACATAGTTATTTAAGTATATTATGGATAATTCACTAGTAAGGGCCTTAACTCTGCTTTCAGTAATGGACAGCAAGCTTATATCAATAATCTTTTTGTCCTTGAAGGTTTCATTTTCGGCACTCATAATAGCCTCGGCAATTGGCCTTCCTATTGCTGCGGTTCTTTCCATGAAGCGATTCCCGGTAAGAAATATCTCAATATCAATAATCAACGCTCTGATGGGGCTGCCTCCGGTTGTTGTTGGACTTGTTCTTTACATTCTCCTTTCAAGAAGAGGAATCTTGGGTTTTTTGGAGCTTTTGTACACTCCTTCAGCAATGATAATCGCCCAGACATTGATCGCCCTTCCCATCATAACGGGTCTTGGCCATTCGGCTATAACTGGAGTCGACAAGAATGTCAGGATGGCTGCCATTTCGCTTGGAGCAGACAAAACACAGCTTTTTTTTACAGTTATTGCTGAAGCAAGATACGGAATCATGTCAGCGATTGTTGCAGCTTTTGGCAGGCTGACTGCGGAAGTCGGGGCAATTCTTATTGTCGGTGGAAATATCGCAGGACTGACAAGGGTTATGACCTCTGCAATAGCTATGGAGACCGACAAAGGTAATTTTGATCTTGCAGTGGCTCTTGGGCTTGTTCTTATGGCAATTACCCTGATTATCAATTTTTTCATGCATCACATCCAGAAAAAAGGGGCGCGTTCATGAATATGGGAATGCGTCTCATGGCAAGTTCAATAACAAAATCCTACGGCACAAGGAATATAATTAATAACTGTTCATATTCGTTTGACGGTAATGCAGTTTACGTGATCATGGGGAACAATGGCGCAGGTAAATCGACTCTTCTTAGAATGTGTTCCTTGCTTGAGGCTCCTGACTCAGGAGAGATAATCTATATGCAAGGCGATTCTCCTGTCCCTCAAAATATTCATCTTAAAAGAAGAATAACAATGGTTCTGCCTGAAACCGGAGTGTTTAATTCTTCGGTATTTGATAATGTCGCCTATGGATTGAAAGTCAGGGGGATTTCCAGAAGAAATACTGAAATTGCGGTCAGAAATGCCCTCGATTTTGTTGGTCTTGGTGAAATACGCGGCCAGGCCGCTCTTTCGCTTTCAACAGGAGAAAAAAAAAGGCTCGGGATCGCAAGGGCGCTCGCTGTAAATCCGGAGGTTCTTTTTCTTGATGAGCCCACAGCATCTGTCGATCAGGACAATATTGAAATCATCGAAAGCATACTGCTTGAGCTGAAATCAAAGAAAGGCACCATGATCATAATCACAACCCATGACTCAGGCCACGCAGAAAAACTGGCTGATATCAGGTTGACGCTCGAAAATGGAAAATTGTCTGATTTGGGTGCCTGAGATTATGGTTTTTATGTTGCGAAGTCTTGTCATCTTTTTTCCGGCTAACCTTCAAGGCTTATAATTGTGCATTTGTATAATAATTATGAAGTAAAGTCTTAAGACGTTGCTTTTTCACTGAATAGTCTGCTATTGTTTTTATGGTAAATTAAGCCTTTTCAAGTTTTGCAGCACATCTTTTATATAATTAATTCCGGCCAAGTTCCATACATCAGCAAATATTGATTTAAAGACAGGAGGATAAAATGGCACCATCTGCTTATGCCCAGGCTCTAAATCCAGAACTATCTGAAAATATTAAAAAAACTCCAGAATTTCTCGGCCATGAGTCGATAAAAAAAGCAACAGGAGAGATTCTTGGCTTTTCTTCGCTTAATACTGTCGAAGAGCTTGAAGAAATAATGAAAAGGGCCAGGGCCGCCCAGATTGAATGGGCTAAAAAGCCTGTCAGGGAAAGAGCTGCCATCATAAGAAAGGCAAGCGCGTACATAACAAAAAATTGCGATGAACTGGCGCGCACAATTTCGGATGATAATGGCAAGACAAGGATTGATGCGGTAATTTCCGAGCTTATCCCTTCTGCCATGGCAGCTTCTTATTATTCTGGAAAGGCCAGGAAGTTTCTTAAGGATCGTTTTATTGTGCCAGGACATATTCTCCTTGCCAACAAAATCAGCCGAATCAGCCGTTTACCCTTTGGAGTCATAGGAATTATTTCTCCCTGGAACTATCCATTTGCCATTCCTTTTTCAGAAGTAGTGATGGGGCTTCTTGCAGGAAACGCGGTCATTCTTAAGACGGCTTCCGAAACCCAGATGGTCGGAAAAGCCTTGAAAGAGGTTTTTGAATCAATAGGATTGCCTCCCGATGTTTTCAGTTATGTGAACATGCCCGGTAAGATTGCAGGAGATGCTTTTCTTGCTGCAGGAGTAGACAAACTTTTCTTTACAGGTTCTGTTGGAGTCGGAAAATACCTCATGGGCAAGGCCGCAGAAACCCTTACGCCTGTCAGCCTTGAACTCGGCGGCAACGATGCCATGCTTGTCTGCGACGACGCTGATCTTGAAAGAGCTGCTGACGGAGCCATATGGGCAGGTTTTCAGAATGCTGGCCAGTCATGCGGAGGAGTCGAGCGAATTTATGTCCACTACAATGTATATTACAGATTCCTCGAGATTCTGAAAACAAAGACGGAAAGTCTCAGGGTCGGTTATGATACTGACTTTAACGTCGATATAGGTGTAATGACAACAGAGCGACAAATGAAGACAGTTGAAACCCATATAAATGACGCCCTTGAAAAAGGCGCAGTTATCCACGCAAAAGCCCACTTTGCTCAAGAGGGCAAATGGTGCAATCTCATTGCACCTGTGGTTCTCACGGAAGTAAATCACGATATGCTTGTGATGAAGGAAGAAACCTTTGGTCCTGTCCTTGGCGTCATGAGGGTCGACAGTATGGATGACGCGATAGCGCTCGCCAATGATTCGAGTCTCGGCTTGACAGGCTCTGTATGGTCAACTGATCGTAAAAAAGCAATCAGTCTTGCCAGAAGAATCAGGGCAGGGGCTGTTACTATAAATGATCATTTGATGAGCCACGGACTATCAGAAACACCCTGGGGCGGCTTAAAGGAATCGGGCATAGGAAGAACCCACGGAGAAATAGGCTTTCAGGAAATGACGGAACCCCAGGTTATTGTCGAAGACATCATGCCATTCGTAAAACGCAATATGTGGTGGCATCCGCATGATAAAAAGGTTTACAACGGTCTGAAAGGGCTTCTTGAAATGCTTTACAGTCAGAGTCTCATGACCAGACTGACAGGATCTGTGAAAATGTTGATGCTCTATATGAGAACATTCAAGAGAGATTAACTGAACAAAAAAAAATGGGGAACTTTTTGTAAAAGTTCCCCAGACCCCTCAAAAACTTTATGTTTTTGTTAATGACATGGTTAGGCGGCTCAATAATATCCCCTCAGCGTTTTTAAACCCGGAAAGTTTTTGCGGAGCTTTTTTCAAAAAGCGACCCGCTGGAGGCAAATTATGCTGCATTAAATTCTATTTACCGATGCTTTCCACAAACCCAGGGGTCGCGTACGCAGGATTCGGATATGAATAGAATCCTTTGCCAGTTTTTATTCCAAGCTCGTTTCTTTCCACATATTTTTTTAGGAAAGCCGCGTTTTTAAGATTTTGTTTGTCCTTGGTCTTTTGCGCCCAGTAATCCGTGATCTTGTAAACCGTCTCAATACCCACTGAATCAATGATGCCAAAAGGCCCTATAAATGAATGCATCATGTCCATCCAAGCTTTGTCAATGTCTTCCACAGACGTAACTTCGTTGGCGGCAAGCGTAAGCGCTGATGCAAGAAGCGCTGAAAACATGCTGTTGAACACATAGCCTATGTTTTCCTTTTTAAGAACGATCGGGATCATACCCGTATCTCTGGAGAATTTTTCGACTATTTCCACCATTTCAGGGGCTGTTCCCGGGTGAGGCATGACATCTACTATGCGGTCAGAACCTGGATTGTGATAATGGAGAGCAAGGAATCTTTCAGGCCTTCCAGTCTTGTCCGCAAACATTGAAGGAAGAAGGGTCGAAGTATTTGTCGTGAAAATTGTGTGTGCAGGGCAAAGGGTATGGAGCTGGTTGAAAATTTTTGCCTTAAGGCCAGGATCTTCAGGAACTGACTCGTTCACAAGATCCGCATTTTTTGCGGCTTCTTCAAGATTTGAAGTGTAACTGATTCTGGCAATGATGGAGTCTATGCTGGCGTCTTTTATGACACCTGTTTTCTGATATCTTGAGGCTGTCTTTTCCACAATTTTCTTGGTATTTGCAAGAATCTCGTCGTTTATGTCATATATAACCACATTAAAACCATACATGGCGCACTGTATGGAAATTTTCTGTCCCATTGTGCCGCCGCCAAGAATCAAAACGTTTTTGATGTCCATTTATGTTTTCCTTATAAATTTTTGAAATAATATTTTTGTAGGGTGCTCAAGCCGGAAGGCTTGCTCACCTTGATGTTTTTCTTCTCTGAAAAATTGCCTTGTATGGTTAAATTGCTGTAAAAAAGGCCAATTCGTAGGTCGGATTAGAGCGTCCTTTGCTCGTAATCCGACATTGTTCAAAATGCTGCGGGTCGCTTTTTTGAAAAAAAGCTCCGCAAAAAACTTCATTGTTTGTTGTAATAAGCTTAAACTTTTTGGTGGTGTGGTTTTTTCAAAAAGTCTCCACACCTTTTAAAAATCGCCGCCGCTCAGATACTCATCAATGGAATCAGCGGCTCTTCTTCCAGCGCCCATTGCTTCGATTACCGTTGCCTGACCAGTTACAATGTCTCCGCCTGCCCACACAGCCTTTTTCGATGTCTTGCCAGTGGCCTGATCAGCAATGATATATCCGTATTTGCTTAATGCTATGCCAGGCTCTTTTTTGGCGAGAATCGGGTTTGCTCCTGACCCGACAGCAATCACGGCCAGATCGCATTCGATTATGTATTCTGAGTTTTTTACAGGTACTGGTTTTCTTCTTCCTGATTCATCAGGCTCGCTCAGTTCCATTTTTATACATTCCATGCCAGAGAGAAATCCGTCCTTGTTTCCAACGAATTTTGAAGGAGCAGTGAGAAGAACAAACTCAATGCCTTCCTGTTCAGCATGGTGGATTTCTTCTTTTCTTGCGGGCATTTCAGCCATTGACCTGCGATAAACTATTTTTACGCTTTCGGCTCCAAGCCTCATGGCTGTTCTTGCCGCATCCATGGCGACATTACCAGCGCCCAGAACAACCACATTTTTCCCAGAAGGAGCAGGAGTGTCATAGTTAGGATCGTAAGCCTTCATGAGATTGGTTCTTGTGAGGTATTCATTGGCTGAACACACGCCAACGAGGTTTTCCCCCGGAATCTCCATGAATTTTGGAAGCCCTGCGCCCACAGCCACAAAAACAGCGTCAAAACCTTCTTCAAAAAGCTCGTCAATTGAGGAGGTCAGGCCTATGACCGTATTGCACTCTATTTTTACTCCAAGATCTTCAATAAGTCCGACTTCTGCTTCAACGATTGACTTTGGAAGCCTGAATTCAGGGATTCCATATACAAGAACTCCGCCTGTCTTATGGAAAGCCTCGAACATGGTCACATCATGGCCTTTTACAGACAGATCTCCAGCCACAGTTAGCCCGGCAGGGCCTGATCCCACAACAGCAATTCTGCTGCCTGTAGATTTATCTTTTTTTGGAAGCTCTATATTTCCGCTTTGTCTTTCAAAATCAGCGAGAAATCTTTCAAGACCGCCTATTGAGACAGATTCGCCTTTTTTGCCAAGAATGCATTTGCCTTCACACTGGTTTTCCTGGGGGCATACCCTTCCGCAAATAGCAGGCAGAGCATTTTTTGCCCTTATTCTCCTGACCGCTCCGCTGAAATCCTTGTTTTTGATTAGGTTTATGAATTCAGGAATCGGAACTCCCACTGGGCATCCTTCAACACAAAGAGGCTTTTTGCACTCAAGGCATCTTGAGGCCTCCATGACCGCCATTTCAGGCGAAAAGCCAAGGGTCACTTCCTCAAAATTTTTTCTGCGTTTTTCAGGAGCCTGTTCAGGCATTTTCTGTCTGGGTACTTTCCTGGGCGAATCTTCTTTCTTCATAATAGTCCGGCCTCCGGCAGGTCGCTTTTTTGTAAAAAAGCTCCGCAAAAAACTTTATGATTTTTTTGTAGGGTGCGTGGGGAGCTTTTTACAAAAAGTTCCCTGTTTTTTTATCTTCATACGGCAGCATCAAGATTGCACTTATGCTTTTCGAGCGCTTCTTTTTCTTCTTTCCCGTAAGCTCTCAGTCTTTTTGCAAGATCGTCGAAATCGACCTCATGGCCGTCAAATTCAGGGCCCTCGACACAGGCGAACCTAGTCTTTCCTCCGACCGTCACCCTGCATCCTCCGCACATTCCTGTTCCGTCGATCATGATGGGATTGAGGCTGACTATGGTTTTTATGCCGTATTGTCTTGTCATATCTGATGCAGCCTTCATCATGGGAACTGGGCCGATGGCAACTACTATGTCAGGTTTTTCTGTCTCAAGTATTTCCTTCAGAGCATCCGTTACAAAACCCTTTCTGCCAGCAGATCCGTCATCTGTGCATATGATCAGGCTGTCAGAGATTTTGTCCATCCTGTCTTTCAGAATCATATGGCTTTCAGATCTTGCCCCAAGAATAGTCGTCACATGATTGCCTTCGTTTTTCAGCGCCCGGGCTATGGGGTGAAGAACCGCTGTTCCAGTCCCTCCTCCTATGCAAACAGCTTTTCCGAAGTTTTCAAGGTGAGTTTCCTGTCCAAGCGGGCCTATCACGTCCTGATAACCCTGGCCTTTTTCAAGGGTTCCGAAAAGAGCCGTTGATTTGCCAATGGCCATAAAAACTATTGTTATTGTTCCTTTTTCAGGATCAACATCAGCCATTGTCAAAGGGATTCGCTCGCCTGTTTCGTTTGCCTTTAAGATAACAAACTGTCCCGGCTTTGCCTTGGCCGCAATTTTCGGGGCCTTGATCTCGTGCAGAAATACATTTCCTGCTGACATTGTTTCTTTGTGAACTATTTCAAACATGATGCCGCCTTAAAAATTGATAATCCTGTATAAAATCAGAACACACGGCAAAGAAAAAAGCTCCATATGCAAGGCGCGTGAGTTCGAAGGAATGAGGAGTAGCTTTTCATACTCCGCAATGACTGAGAACGAGGAGCAACGCCGCAGATGGGCTTTTTACGAAGCCGTTATGGGGTCATCCTGTACGTATATGCTATCATCATCTGATTCCTGTCCTCCATCTGGAGACATGCCTCAAGGCTTGCCGCATCAAGATTGGCGTTTATAGCCTCCTTGGTCATTCTTATTCCAAGAGGATTTTTCGTCATCATGACCTTGGCAATCTCTTCTGCAGTTTCCAGCATCTTTTCCTTTTGAACAACCCTGCTTGCAAATCCAAGTTCTTTGGCATCCTGGGCTGTCATCCAGTTTCCTGTTAAAAGATATTCATTTGCCCTGCCTGAACCAATAATTCTTGGGAGGAAATAGCTGGAAGACATATCAGCTCCGCCAAGGCCTATATTTATGTAAGCTGCCGAAAAGCGGGCATTCTCAGCCAGAATTCTGATATCAGATGCCATGGCGAGGGAAAATCCTATTCCAGCCGCAGATCCGTGTATGCAGGAAATGATGGGCTGGGGGATTCTTCTCATGGCGAGAAACAGTCGGGACATTCTTGCCTGGGCATTATATGCGTCCACAGGCTTCATAGCCATTATTGCCGGAGCATAAGTTTCAACATCAAGGCCAGCGCAGAAACCTTTTGCGTCTCCTCCGTCGAGTATGATTACGCCAACGCTTTCGTCATACATTTTTTCCCTTAAAAATGTTTCGAACTCATCCACCATCTGTAGGTCAAAAGAGTTATATTTGTCCGGCCTGTTCATTGTGAGATAGCCGATTCTGCCTTCAGTTCTGAATTTGAATTTTTCCATTTATATATACGCCTTTTTACCTGGATATCTGGTTATGCCTCAGGCGGGTCGCTTTTTTGTAAAAAAGCTCCGCAAAAAACTTTAAGATTGAGTCTGTTGAGTGAATGATGTCCTTTCATTCATCTTACCTCATAAGGGTTTTTCTAAAATACCCATTCATAAAGTTTTTGAGGGGTGTGGGGACCTTTTTACAAAAAGTTCCCCGCGTTCTCTATTCAATTATTGTATTCAAGACGCCAACGTAGTTGCCGCTTGAATGTGGAATGAAAATCAATCGCTAAAATGCCTTGTTTCCATCTCCATGGTCAGCGGATTTCCGTCTGTCAGGCGTGTTGCGAGACCTGATATCTTGACCAGTTCGTATGCGAAAAAATATCTGCAAGTGAATATCTTGCCTTCGTAAAAGGAAGTTTCGGATTTCGAAGGATTCTTTTCCAGGGCTTTTGCGGCAGCCGTAGCCATTAAAAGCCACTGCCATCCGACTGCTATGCTGCCGAACATCTCGAGATAAAGAGTCGCATCCGCAAGAAAAACATCGGGTTTCCCGCCCATGGCTATTCCCACAAGATGCATGGTGACATCCTGAAGATTTTTAATCGCATCTTCAAGCTGCTTTGCAAGAGGCTGGAGCTTGGTGAAATCCTTTGCCGCTGAAATGGCTTTATTAACTTCTTCAAGATAAATGGCCATGGCCTTGCCATTCTTCATGATGGCTTTCCTGCCAAGAAGATCCATTGCCTGGATTCCTGTTGTGCCTTCATGAATTGTATGAATGCGCATATCCCTGAAATGCTGCTCTACAGGGAAATCCTCGCAATAGCCATATCCTCCGAAACACTGGATGCTCTGGCTTGTGGATAAAATGCCCATTTCAGCAGGATAGGTTTTTGCTACTGGTGTCAGAAGGTCAAGGAGGAGATGCCATCTTTCCTTTTCCTCGGCGCTTGTAATTTCGCACATATCTTCGTATCTGCTGCATTGAAGAATCAGTGAAAGTGATCCTTCAACCACTGATTTCTGGAAAAGAAGCATGCGTTTAATATCTGCATGGCGAATTATTGGAAGCTGAGGAGATGCAGGATCTTTTGATGTCAGCTCGCGTCCCTGGAGCCTGTTTTCTGTGTAATCGAGGGCAGAATAGTAAGCGGCTGATGCTATTGCTGCTGCACCCAGGCCAACTTCAAGCCTCGCTCCGTTCATCATCTGGAACATATAGCCAAGGCCCTTGCCCGGTTCTCCTATAAGATAGCCCTGGCAGTCGTCTTTTTCACCAAATACAAGTTCTGTGATCGGCGCGCCTCGATATCCAAGTTTATGGAAAACCTGGGACACAGCCACGTCATTGGCTTCGAGTTCGCCCTTTTCAGTCAGTCTTTTTTTAGGAACGACAAAAAGGGAGATCCCCTTGACTCCGGCAGGCGCTCCGTCAATTCGTCCGATAAGAAGATGCACGACATTCTCAACGCAGTTGTGATCTCCGGCAGATATGAATATCTTCTGGCCCTTTATTTTATAGTGGCCGTCTGCCGTTGGATAAGCAGTGGTTGCGATATCAGCAAGGGAGCTTCCTGCCTGGGATTCTGTCAGCGCCATTGTTCCCTGCCATTTGCCGGACAGAAGATTTGGTACATATTTATTTTTGAGGGTTTCTTCACCGAATGTTAGAATTAGTTTTGCAGCTCCCGCGCTCAGGCCCATGTAAACGCTTCCTGAATAGTTTGCGGCGCAGAAGATCATATTGCAGCAGTTTGCAATAAGTATAGGAAGCTGGTCACCTCCGTGTTCTGCCTTGAAGGTTGCTGATATCCAGCCGTTTTCACCGAATTCCCTTATTATAGCCTTAACCTGGGGGTGAACAACTATCTCTCCGTTGTCAAGCTCCGGCGGCTTTCTGTCCATTTCAGTAAAAACAGGGTTTAATAGCTTGGTGCCTATTTTCTGGGCAGCGTCAAGAATCATGTCGCAGGATTTTTGGGTGTGGCCGTTGAAATACTGATGTTGAACAAGTTCTGATATATTGAATACTTCATTCAGCATGAATTTTATATTGCGCATACTGACATATTTTGAAGCCATGGTTTTCTCCAGTCGTTTATAGATTCCCGGATTATTTCCAGGGAAATTATTTATTACAGCCTGTTCGTTTGCCTTCTGCCCGCAAAATATTGCCCGCAGAGAGACCCTCTTTTATCAGGCTCTCTCCGCGGGCTGCGGGGAGGGTTGTCGCAGCGCAGACTGCCAGGTGGTGCTTTTGAAAAAGACCCTGCTAAACTAACAAACCGCCATCGCAAACAAGACAGCTTCCTGTCGTATATGATGAAGCATCTGAAACCAGGAAAAGAACCGCTCCTGCCATTTCACTTGGCTGGGCTGCTCTGCCCATAGGGATCTGGCTTGTCACATATTTTGATATTTCAGCATTGCCTGTAATGGCTGATGCGAATTTAGTTTCAGTCAGGCCTGGGAGAAGGGCGTTGACCCGGATATTTTTGGCAGCAAGTTCTTTTGCAAATACATGGGTCATGGAGATCATGGCTGCCTTGGTTACTGAATAAACACCCTGGAAAGCTCCTGGTCTTATACCGTTCACTGACGCCACATTTACGACGGCTCCGCCGCCGCCTTTGACCATTAGGGGCACTGCGTACTTAATCATGAGGAAAGGGCCCTTGAGGTTCACATCAAGGGTTTTGTCCCAGATTCCTATGTCAGCGTCTATCATCTCTCCGAAATGAGGATTTGTGGCTGCGTTGTTGATGAGTATGTCGAGTCTTCCGAATTTCTCTTCAACTGTCTTATAAAGAGCTTCGATCTGATCAGGATATCCGGTGTTGCAGGCAATGATATCCGCCTTGCCGCCGCTTGCCCTGACTTTCCCTGCTACTTCTTCAAGGCCTTCTGTTTTTCTGCTCACAAGAATGCAGTGCGCTCCGTATTTTGAAAGGAGCATTGCAATTGCTTCGCCTATGCCTCTGCTTGCGCCTGTGATGAGGGCCACTTTGTTTTCGAGTGCGAATTCTTTCATTTAATCTTCTCCCCAAGAAGGATTGTTTTAAGAATTATTTGTCTGATTTCCATTTTGATTCTGCTTTATTAATCCAATATTCGTGCCAGTTTGATATTTGTATAAAATTCAATAATATAAGATATTGCCTTGTTGTTTTCTGTTAAATATGGCAGATAATATTTTGTATTTGATAATTCTGTTTTATTTGACAGTTGTTTTGCTCAGTTTGAGTTGAATCTGTTTAGGAATGATATTTCATGCTTCCGGAAGAAGAAAAATTCATAAGCGAAGTCACCCTTTGCCTCTACAGCAGTCTCAATATTGAAGAGGCTCTTTACGAGACATTCAAATATCTCAGCAGATATTTTCCGCTTGAGCTTGCCCATATGTTTATCTTCGACACCACAAAGGGCAGTCTGAGATATCTTGCTGTGGCTTATGGCAAGAGAGGGGTTTTGATAGACGAGAGTGTCCAGATTTCTGAAGCGTCCATTATGGAGGTGAGGGCATCAGTGATAACCCCTGTGACTGTTTTTACAAAATCCGGAAGTCCCGTGATCCGGGAGATTTTCGAGCATTTTCAGTCAACTTCAAGATACATGATTTTCAGCGAAGAAGAAGATCTCTCAGCCCTTGCCATTCTTTTTGATATTGGCCAGCCACTTGTCGGCGGATTCGGACTCGTGGCAAAAGGCGGTGATGTTTATAATGACGAGCACAAAAAATATCTCGCCATGATCCAGAGACCTCTTGCAGGGTCTGTTTTGAACCTTCTTCATCACAGGGAATCCGTATGCCTTAATGAACGTCTTGCCAGTGAAAAAAGGGGCCTCGAAGAAAAATTAGGGCATATTTCAGCAGGAAGGATAATAGGCGCGGAAACCGGACTAAAGGAAGTTGCTGATCTTGTAAGAAAGGTCGCTCCGCTTGGAAGTCCTGTGCTAATCACAGGCGAGACAGGGGTAGGTAAGGAAATTGTAGCAAACGCCATTCACCAGAGTTCAGGTCGTGAAAGCGGCCCCATGATAAGCATAAACTGCGGAGCAATTCCTGAAAGCCTAATAGACAGCGAGCTTTTTGGGCATGAAAAGGGTGCTTTCACAGGTGCCACCTCTTTAAAACGCGGATATTTTGAACAGGCTAATGGCGGAACTATTTTTCTCGATGAAATAGGCGAACTGCCCCTGGCTGCCCAGGTAAAGCTTCTTCGTGTTCTCCAGACAATGGAGTTCCATCGGGTCGGCGGCAGCAGAACAATTTCGGTTGATGTAAGGGTGATTGCGGCCACAAACCGTGATCTTAGAGAAATGGTCAGAAAGCACGGTTTCAGGGAAGACTTGTGGTTCAGGTTGAATGTTTTTCCCATAAAAATTCCGCCGTTAAGGGACAGAAAAAATGATATTCCAGCGCTTGCTGAATATTTTGCTCTAAGAAAAGCAAGGGAAATGAATCTTCCCGTAAATCCGGGATTCGCATCAGACGCCTTTTTCCAGCTAATGGCATACGACTGGCCCGGAAATATTCGCGAGCTTCAGAATGTAATAGAAAGGGCTCTCATAATCAGCAGAGGCAGGCCGCTATCGTTTTCAGGGCTTTCGGGAGAAATAACAGGGGAAACAAAATCTTCAAGCGTGGCGCAACTTCCTGTGCCCGGCTCTGTTCAAACCATTGATGTTCTTCTCCGCAGCCACATAGAAAGAACTCTTGAGCTTACAAAAGGACGCATTGAAGGCGAAAATGGCGCTGCCCTTCTTCTTGGCGTAAATTCCTCTACCTTGAGGGGCAAGATGAGGAAACTGGGGATTAAGATAGAAAAAAAGGTTGAAAGATAACACCGAATTGTTTGAACTATACGTCTTTACTAAAGCTCTCTGACAAGGTCGCAAAAAGTCCAATTCCCGTCATTCCAGCCCAGGCTGGAATCCATAACTTTCTGAAAATACAAAGATGCCGGATAAAGTCCGGCATGATATCGATGCCTTTTGGGGACTTTTTGCGAGTCCATCAAACCTTTCGCTTATTGATTTTTTTGGGTCAAAGGGAACCTTGCCGGAATATTTTTCCCCGGACTTTGAGAATATGAATTCATTAGTTTTGTTTGTGTTTTGAATATCATATATTTTCAGTAAGTTATATGTTTAATATCTCTGGTCTGGGCATGGCACACTCCGTGCATTTCTACTTTCAAAAATATCTGCGCTGTTTTGGAATGCGAAGCTGAAATCTTCAGGGAATAATTAATAAACAGTATTTTTTGAGCAGCTTCCGGCTTCAGAAACCTGGAGCAGATTCCGAAATAATATAAAATGGAGGTGCCTATATGGAAGATATTATGAACAGAGTCGAAGACCGACTCAGAAAGAAGCACGCTGTCTACAAAAATCTTGTTGAGATACTTGAAAAAGAGTCTGAAATACTTAAATCAGCAGATCCTGGTGAGCTTTGGCGCATGTCAGCACTCAAGCATGATGCTGCCAAGAAAATAGAGATTTTAAGGAAAGAAATTTTAGGCGATCTGGACACAATAGCTCCTGAACATGGCATGATCCCTGGAAGATTTTCAAGCGGAAAGATCGTTGAATTCGTATCAAAAGAAGCCGCAGATCGTATTGCTCCTCTTTGTCTTGATATTGAAAAACTGAAGAAAGCAGTTTTTGATCTCTCTGTTACGAATGTGAAATTCACAGAAGAATATCTGCAGGTAATCGAACAGCTTGTAGCTGTTTTCGCAGATGCTGCATCAGGTTCCCAGGGCTACAGGCCAAGCAGCAACTCAGCTAATTTAAGTGGAGCCATTTTTAGAGCGAGGGTATAGCCATGAGCGGAATAGGTGCCACACTAAATATAGCCAAAGGCGCAATAGCAGCACAGCAATACGGTATAAACGTAACAGGTAACAACATTGCCAATGTAAACAACTCAAGTTACACCAGGCAGGTTTTGCCGCATACGAACAATATTACCGTACAATATGGCGGCCTGATTTTCGGTACAGGTGTGGATACCCAGAATGTCAAACAATATTCTGACCAGCTCATGGAAAACAGACTCATGGATCAGAAATCCCAGATGTCCCTGTATGAACAGTCGGAGTCATATATGAAGGTGCTTGAAGGGCTTTTGAACGAAGGAACCGAGAGCAGTCTCAGTTATATGAGCTCAGAGTTTTGGAATTCCTGGCATGACCTTGCGGATAACCCTCCAGGCTCGTCCGAGAGAATCGGTGTTTATCAGAATGGAATCAGGATAGCCCAGGGCCTCAATTCCATCAATTCCCAGCTTTCCCAGATAGAGACTGATCTCAGTCAGGATATCGAGTCTTCTGTGGGTGAAGTTAACAGGCTGACAAAGGAAATAGCAAATATAAACGGCCAGCTTGTCGCTCTTGAACACGACGGGACAGCAAATGACCTGAGGGATAAAAGAAACGGGCTTCTCAGCGACCTTTCAAAAATTGTTGACATAAATACATTCGAACAGCCTTCTGGCGGCCTTATTGTAACAACAGCAAATGGTTTTCAGCTTGTTAACGGCCCTTATACATACGGTCTCAAGATGGAAGAAGGAAATGTCACATGGGAAGGATCATATGGCGGGAGTGTTGATCTTACAGACAAAATAACAGGCGGGAAGATGGGCGGGCTTCTGAATTTGAGGGAAGAAATAATCCCCAAGTACAGGGACGAGATAGACATTTATTCCAAAGAACTCATGTGGCAGATCAATTATGCCCAGAGTGGGGGAGCAGGCACAGACTATTACGGAACTGACATGGAAGGCGTTTATGAAGCCGGCTCTGATGGCCTGATAAGCACCCTCTCATTTGGCAGCAGGATAGACTACAATCAGGACAATACAATATGGGTGCGTGACACAAGAAACGCTTCAACATCCTATTCTCCATATGAAACCAATATGGGCATTTCAAATGCTTCGGTAACCAACTGGACTGGCACCGGAACCATAGACGCAGTGGACGCCCCTCCATATCAGTACAGATTTACAGTCACAACAGGTGGCGTCGTGAATGATGAGGCAAATCCTTATGATCCTAGGATCACATGGGAAAAGCTCAATACCCAGGGTGTTGTCATAAAATCTGATACTATTCCTATTAATAAAGGAACAATCACAGTCGATGATGATCCTCTGGCGATTCCTCCCGTCGCGGGTATTAGCTTTGACATAGGTTCCGGGGAGCTGGTTGAAGGCAATGTAATGACGGTCAATACCGATGTTAACGCAAATTCTGTTCCCCTCGGATTTGCAGCAACTGGCAGGGCGGGCAGCATTAATGATACATATAAATTTACAGTAAAAAATGCGGGTGTAAATGAATCCGACATCACTGGCAGAATCGGATACGAGCCTGTTACCATAGAATGGCAGAGCACTTTTTCAAGCGGGACATTTACAATTACGCCCCAGGACCCTCCTTATCTTCCTCTTTATGTCGACGTGGACGGAATGAGGATGGAGTTTAACGGAGGATCTGTGGTTGAGGGTGATGTTTTTACACTTGCGACAAACGAACAGGGTGTTCCCGAAATTAATCCTGTACCTGGTAATCTTCCCACAGACTGGCACTGGACAATGAATTCTTTCAGGGATCAGTTCAACAGGGATGTAAAGGGCGTGGAAGCGGTTGTGACGAGCGACATGCGTTTTAAGCTTGAGCCTGAGATTGACGGATATGAAGTCGATAATATAAGGTCTACAGGAGGCATAAACAAGGATTACACGAATATTAAATATGAGGATTATTCAGCTTTTAAAGATGCTGATACAAATATTCAGCTTTCAAGAAGTGCTGGCGGTGTCTGGAGTCTTGGCGGGATAACATCTGACAAATATCTTGGGGCTAAAATTGTTCCGGCTCCGCTTGATCTTGCGCCTGTCGGCCCTGCTGGCACAATAAACTCGACTTACACCTTTACTGTGGCAACCGGCGGAGTGATAGGTACTGATCCTGTTACAATCAACTGGACAAATGGAACCATAGGCGGCGTTATAAACCTTACTGCCCCACTTGGAGCGGCACCAGTTATTGATGGCATGACCCTTAATTTCAATTCAGGAGCTCTTTATAAAGATGATGTATTTACAGTCGAAACCGATGCCCTTGGCGCTCCAACCCTCGCGTCCACTCCACTTGACAAAGGATTCGGGATAGATCTCTCGGGCGACGGCGGTGTGGATATGATGGTTAGTTTTGATACGCCCATAGAAACAGCCGGAACCTATACCTTTGATATCCAGGCTGACAAGGGCGAGTACGCATTCAATTTTTCAGATGACAAGTCAGGGGATTCGGGGATATATGCGGCTCTCGGCCTGAATACATTTTTTCAGGGTGATGATTCCATGACCATAGAGGTCAACAAGCTTATGGCCACAGTAAGCAATATCGGCGCAAGCCGCGTAGATGCCATGGACAGAACAGGGATTACGTCCGACGTTAAGATTGCGGCTCCTTTTACGATTGCAGCCGGAGTAAATGACCAGATAGTATTTCATGAAGCTACAGGCGCGGAAGTAACCGCCACAATAAAACCTTCTCTTGCTGGCGGCACTTACACCACAGACGCTGACATGGATGTTCTTGCCGCAGATATTGAAAAAGCACTAGAGTCGGTTTCTTTGAACCGTCTTGATTACAAGGTTTCATTTGATGCCGAAAGCAGGAAATTCAGGATCACAGAGGAGAGAAGCAGCAACGAGATCGGCTTCACCCTCCAGTGGAACAAGAGCAGTGCGAGAGAGGCGCTTGGGTTTAACGACCAGGACGACGTTTATACTCCTCCGACCGGAGTTACGGAAGGCGCTTACGGATCTGCGGACAACCAGAATGCCCTGGCATTGTCTGATCTTCAGAATAAGACCATAGACATGGCCAGAAGAACTTATATCAGGGGCGAAGTCGCTAATTCGGAATCAGTAAACGCCTCCCTTGACGGATTCTACCAGGGGATGATCGGTTCCCTTGGAACCCAGTCCGCGAGTATATCAAGGAGCAAGGATTTCAATATATCCATGGTTCAAAAGCTTACAGAGACAAGGGATTCACTTTCAGGGGTTTCCCTTGATGAGGAAATGGTCAATCTCATGAAATATCAGCATGCATATTCAGTTGCCGCAAAGCTTCTGACAACATGCGACGAAATGCTGACAACGCTGATTGCCATTAAGTAGGGAGGGGAGCTATGCGCGTAGCAAACAGAAGCATATATGAAATGACAAGCTACAGGTTGGGCCAGAGAACCGACGATCTGTATAAGGCAAACGAGGTGATCGCCACAGGGAAGAGGATAAACAATCTTTCTGACGATCCTGTTGGTCTTACCCAGGTAATGAATCTCAAGGCTTCTTCGTCCACACTTGACCAGTATAATCTGAATATTTCCAGTGGCAGGATGTGGTTGAATGCCGGAGAAACAGCCCTAACCAATGCGGAGAATGAAATTCTGTCAATAAAGACCACAAGTCTTAAAATGGCGGATGCTTCTGTGAATCCAGCCCAGAGAAAAGATGCCATAGCCAAGGTTGAGGCTGCCATAGGCCAGCTTTTATCCCTTGGAAACACTACTGTAAATAATCATCATGTCTTTGCCGGAAAGAGAACGGACAGTCCTGCACTTGTGATGAAGGACGGCAAGGTGGATTATGCCGGAGACGACGAGGCTTTTCTCGTTAAAATGGATCTTGCGACCGATGTCGAGGTGGGGTCTGTCGGAAAGAATATTTTCTGGGAAAATTTCGTAAAAGTCGATTCAACAAACAATATGATAGATTTTACGGAAGATACGGGCAAGGGCCATGAAATCATGAACATCCATGCCGAAGGAGAAAATGCGGCCTCTGATGTGAGCCTTGCTGTTAATGACAGAAGCCTTCTTATTTATGGAACTCCAAGGCCTTCAAACGAAGCAGAGGCAAAAGAAGTGCTTGGAACCGAGTATCCTCCTGGTCCACTGCCCATGACTTTTACATGGGAAGAAAGTTCCCAGTCCTGGAAAGTTGAAAACGATCCCGGATACGGACTCCCCGAAAGAATATCAGGAACTTCTTCCACTCTTGATATTGATCTTAATGATGACGGCACGAATGATGTTTCCATGCAGCTTAAAAAAGCAGCCAAGGATGGCGACAACGTGGAGTTCGATCTTGTGCGCAAGAGTATTGAGCTCAAGGCCGAGATTCCGGACGGCAAATACGAGGGGGCCGAGCTTGCCGTTGCCATGGAAAACGCCATGACAAAGGCTTCGGAGGCGAGCGGATACAAGGTAAAATACAAGGTCAGCTTTGATGAGGATACAAAGAAGTTTTCCATCAAGGAAGACGGCAGCTATCCTGGCTTTGTACAGTTCAATATGCTCTGGAAAACCGGAGACAACGCGAGCAGGAGTATTGCTCCTGATCTTGGTTTTGACCCGGTTGACGAAGTCCGGATTCCTGCCACAAGCGATGTGGCAGTAAAGAATATTTCCATTACAAACGCAAACAACAGGCTCGATTTCAGGGAAAATGACGGAACAGGATGGAGCCCGCAGATAAATGTCGAGATTCCTGTGGGCGATTATTCCGAAGAGGGTCTTGCCCATGCCATCGAATTTGCGATGCGACAGGCGTCAAATACTGTGGGCTATGATTCCCAGTTCGATGTTATGTTCTCCCGTCAGGTCACAGGACTAAATTCAACCCTTGGAGGGCCTCCTGTTATTACGATAACAAATCCTGACGCGCTTACTTTTTCTACTCCTGTTCCAGCTGTCAGTTCCCAGCTTGGCTTTACATATGATGGAGCCGGTAACTGGACCGTCGCAAATGATCCGGGATACAATCTGCCGCTGACACTCACAGGAACGGCAACAACATTGAATATTGATTTCAACGGAGACGCTACGCCTGACATGACACTAGACATGACGGCAAACCCTGCCGGCGCAGGTGATTCTGTGGCATTCGACCTTACTCCTTTTTACAGCATCAATTCCCCTGCCGGAAACACGGGACTCGAGATGCTCTGGAATACGGGTAATTACAATACAAGAACAATTGCAGGTGCGATCGGTTTCAACCCCGCCGCTGACAGTGTCGGAACCGTAAATTACACCGCAGCAAATACTGTAAGGAACATAACCATTGCAAATGCCGGGGTAGGGCAGAACAACAGGATCAATTTCAGGGAACTACCCCGTGATGGCCAGATAAGTCAGGAACTGACAGCCGAGATTCCTCCTGGAAACTACACCTCCGATGAGCTGGCCGATGTAATTGAAAAGGAAATGGAGAGGGTTTCGAGGTATGATATTGATTATTCGGTAACTTACGACGCTGAAACAGGAAAGTTCGCCTTCAAGGAAAACGGCTCAAGTCTTGACGAACTTCAGCTTCTGTGGGAAAGTGGCACTGATGGTTCCCTGGGAACCGGCACTTCAGCAGCCTCGGCGCTCGGTTTTGACAATGACGATGACGTGATCACAGAAATAAAAAGCGATGATGAGGCTGAATGGGGAATTTTCAGAACCTTGTCAGAACTTAAAACCTATCTTGAAAATAATGATACCCAGGGTGTGGAGCGCACAATAAGCAGGCTTGACATCCATTACGCACATATGGTCGAGACTGTTTCGGACATAGGAAACAGGGATAACCGTTTCATGACAAGGGAATCCATAATTTCAGACCTGACCATGTCATATACCGAGAGAAGGGTTAATCTTGAAGAGGCTGATTTTGTAAAGGCCGTTTCAGATCTTCAGGCCAAGGAACTTGCTTATCAGGCGTCCTTGAGTTCTTCTGCCAAGGTTATGAAGATGAGTCTGGTGGATTATATGTAAAATTTTATAGGTGGCCTTTATCTGGAGATTTCATGAAAGCACTTGTGACAGGAGCCGGTGGATTCATCGGCTCACATCTTTGCGAGGCTCTGACCGAAAAAGGATACGAGGTCAGGGCCTTTTTGCGTTATAATTCAAGGGGAAACAGAGGATGGCTTGAAAAGAGCCGGTTTGCAGAATCCATCGAATTTGTCACCGGAGACATAAGGGATTATGACAGCGTCAGGTCAGCAGTCAAGGGTGCTGATATGGTTTTCCACCTTTCTTCCCTGATTGGTATTCCTTATTCGTACAGGTCTCCGCTTGCCTATGTGAAAACAAATGTTGAGGGCGCGTATAACGTGCTCGAAGCTGCCAGGGAATATGGTGTTTCAAAATTAATCCATACTTCCACAAGCGAAGTTTACGGAACCGCCAGGACTGTTCCCATAAGCGAGGCTCATCCGATCCAGCCCCAGTCTCCTTACAGCGCATCCAAAATAGGCGCAGACGCATTGGCGTTTAGCTACTTCGCGTCATTTGGTCTTCCTGTAGTGATTGCAAGGCCATTTAATACTTATGGCCCAAGGCAGTCTGCAAGGGCGATAATTCCGACAATAATCACACAGATTCTGAGCGGTATGAAAAAGATCAAGCTTGGCAATCTTTCTCCTACAAGGGATCTTAATTATGTGGAAGATACCTGCCGTGGATTCATTGACCTGGCTGAATGCGATAAGGCAGCGGGTGAAACTGTAAATATAGGTTCAGGCCGGGAAATTTCCATAGGAGGTCTTGTTGATCTTATCAAGGAGCTCATGGCAAGTGATGTGGAAATAATCACGGATGATGAAAGAATAAGACCTGATAAATCAGAAGTTATGAGGCTTTTGTGCGACAATTCCAGGATCAACGAACTTACGGGTTTTACGCCGTCTGTTTCACTGAAGGACGGACTTAAAAGAACGATAGACTGGCTGAAAATTCCTGAAAATCTGTCCCAGTACAAGGCTGATATCTATAATGTTTGAAAAAGAAATAAATTTCATAAAATCCCTTTTCCCGGACAAAAAAAGCATAGCTCTGCATGAGCCGGTTTTTAAAGGGAACGAGAAGGCATATGTGGCTGAAACCATTGATTCCACATTTGTTTCTTCAGTCGGCGAATTTGTAACCCGTTTTGAATCCATGCTGTGCGAAGCAACCGGAGCAAAATACGCTGTCGCAACAGTCAATGGGACTTCGGCCCTTCATTCAGCTCTACTTCTTTCCGGGGTAAAAAACGGTGATCTTGTAATAACCCAGTCCCTTACTTTTGTGGCGACAGCAAACGCCATTGCCTATTGCGGAGCAGAGCCTCTTTTCATCGATATTGACGAAGATGCCCTCGGACTTTCTTCTTCTGCTCTGCTTATATTTCTTGAAGAAAATACAACCACAAAAGATGGGCAGTGTTTTCATAATGATTCTGGCAGAAAAATTTCAGCCTGCGTTCCCATGCATACATTTGGTCATCCATGCAGAATTGATGAAATCGTAAACATCTGCTCTGAATATTTCATTCCTGTCATTGAGGATGCCGCAGAAGCGCTTGGAAGCTTTTACAAGGAAAAATCTGCCGGTACATTCGGCTCTATGGGCGTTTTAAGTTTCAACGGCAATAAAATAGTCACATGTGGCGGAGGCGGTGCAATCATCACAGACGATGAAAATATCGCGGTTCTTGCCAAGCACATGACCACAACAGCCAAAAAGCCCCATAAATATGAATTTTTTCATGACATGACAGGCTTTAATTACAGAATGCCAAATCTTAATGCGGCCCTTGGCTGCGCCCAGCTTGAAAAATTATCTGATTTTGTTTTAAACAAGAGACAGCTTGCTGAAATCTATATGGATTTTTTCAAAGGCTCCGGATTTTCTTTTATAAGAGAGCCTGAGAATTCAAGGTCAAACTACTGGTTATGCAGTGTTCTTGTATCAGATAAGAATATCAGAAATGCTTTTCTTGATTTTGCCCACGAGTCAGGAGTCATGGTGAGACCTGTCTGGGAGCCAATGCATACACTTCCAATGTATGGAAAGTGCCCCAGAGGAAATCTTCCGATAACAGAAAAAATTGCAGCAAGGCTTATAAATCTTCCAAGCGGAGTTCGTTTATGAAACCTGAACTTATACTTGTAGGCGGAGGAGGGCATTGCCGTTCAGTCATCGATGCCATTGAAGAGGCTGATATATTTAGGATTGAAGGCATAGTTGATGTAAAGGAAAATGTCGGCAAGGATGTTCTTGGTTATCCGGTCATCGGCACAGACGGTGATCTTGAAAAACTTGTACGCAGATACACCTTTTTTCTTGTGACTCTGGGGCAGATTAAAACCTATGCACCGAGGCTCAGGATATATGAAATGCTGAAAAATATGGGTGCCATAATGGCTTCCATAGTATCTCCCACAGCGTATGTCTCAAAACATGCTCACATTGGGCCAGGGACTGTGGTTCTCCACGGAGCGACTGTAAATGCAGGAGCCGAAATTGGTGAAAACTGCATAATAAACAGCCACGCGCTGATTGAACACGATGCTGTAATCGGCTCACATTGCCATATTTCAACAGGAGCCATTATTAACGGAGGCGCAAGAGTCGGGGACAGAACCTTCATAGGCAGTGGATCTGTTCTGAGGCAGGAAATAAAGGTGGGCAATGGCTGCGTTGTTCAGACAGGGAGTCTTTTTATTAAAGATATCGAGGCTGATTCAGTTTTTAAAGGTAGCAAAATAGAGACTTAGCTTAATGTATTTTTGAGTCCGATGATGTTTAAAAAAACGGCCTTTATTTGCTCCTATGGCAATGTTTATGGCCTTCTTGATAAAACTTGGTGAATATAGGGTCGATTATTATGAAAACAGTACTGATTACAGGCGGCAACAAAGGCATTGGCCTTGAAACCACAAAGATTTTTCTTGGGATGGGATATAAGGTTGTGATCGTTGCCCGGGATTTTTCAGATTACTCCCTTATTCCTGATTCTGAAAACATCATAAAAAAGCCATTTGATCTGACTGATATCGAAAAAATACCGAAGCTGGTTTCTGAAATCGGTCATGTGGATGTTCTGATCAATAACGCAGGAGTAATGTTTGCCTGCCCTTATGATAATTATCCTGCAGAAAAAGTGGAAACAATCCTGAAGCTTAATATCGAGGCTCCGGTCGCGCTCATCAGGGAAGTTTCAAAATCCATGATTGAAAAAGGCTTCGGAAGAATCGTTAATAATGCTTCCATTGCCGGAGAGATTGGACATCCTGATGTATGGTACGGGATAACAAAAGCTGGCCTCATTAATGTTACAAAAAGTTTTGCAAAAATCCTTGGCGGAAAGGGCATCGTTGTAAATGCCGTTGCTGCCGGACCTGTTGAAACAGATATGCTCCACGTCATACCCGAAGACCGCAAAAAAGCTGTAAAAGCGGCGGTGTATCTTGGACGATTCGCTAAACCCGAAGAAGTCGCAAAGGCAATGGTCTGGCTTGCAACAGACTGCCCTGAGTACATAAACGGGGTATGCCTTGATATAAATAATGGGGCGTTTCCTCGCTAAAATTTAAGATGCTTAGGGTGAATCATGTTTGATAAAACTTTTATAATAGCCGAAGCAGGCGTAAATCATAACGGCAGCATGGATCTTGCCTTAAAGCTTGTTGATGCTGCAAAAAAGGCGGGCGCTGATGCTGTCAAGTTCCAGACCTTCAAGGCTGAAAAGCTTGTCAAAAAAGACGCTGAAAAGGCCGCTTATCAGAAAATAAATTCAGGTGCTTCTGAATCACAATATGAGATGCTTAAAAAACTTGAGCTCGCAGAAAAGGATTTTATTGAGCTAAAGGCTTATTGTGACTCAACCGGCATATTGTTCCTGTCCAGCGCATTTGACGAGGAAAGCGCAGAATTTTTGAATTCCATCGGCATGGCCATGTTCAAAATTCCGTCAGGTGAAATAACCAATCTTCCATATTTGAGAAAGATAGGCTCATTCGGAAAACCTGTGATTTTATCCACAGGCATGGCATATCTTGAAGAAGTTGCAGATGCTGTGGCGGTTTTTGACGCATGCGGACTGCCCCGCCAAAAATTATCCATTCTTCATTGCAGTACAGAATATCCTGCTCTTTTCCATGAAGTGAATCTTAGAGCCATGCGTACCATGCTTGAGGCTTTTAATGGCGTTACGATAGGCTATTCTGATCATACTCCTGGCATCGAAATCCCCATAGCAGCCGTGGCGCTTGGTGCAAAAGTCATTGAAAAGCATTTTACTTTGGACAGAAATATGGATGGCCCGGATCATAAGGCTTCTCTTGAACCACATGAGCTTGAGGCCATGATTAGCTCCATAAGGCATACAGAGGTCGCTCTGGGCGATGGAACAAAGGTTCCATGCAGTTCTGAAATTCCAAACAGGGAAATAGTCAGAAAAAGCATAGTCGCAAAGATCGACATAAAAAAAGGCGAGGTTTTTTCTACTGAAAATCTGGCTGTTAAAAGACCTGGAAAGGGGCTTTCACCAATGATGTGGGACAGCATCATCGGGCAGACCGCAAAAATGGATTTTAAAGCCGATTCAGAAATAGAGTTCTGATATGACTTCAACTCCTTCAAAAAAAATCTGCGTATTTACTGGAACCCGTGCCGACTACGGACTTCTTAAGCCATTGATGTCAAGGATTGCAGGCCATCAGTTTTTTAACCTCCAGCTACTTGTTACAGGCGCACATCTTTCAAGGGAGTTCGGATACACCTGCGCTGAAATAGAAGGAGACGGCTTTTTGATAGATGAAAAAGTCGAGATGCTTTTAAGCTCCGACACTCCTTCCGCCGTATCAAAGTCAATGGGGCTTGGACTAATGGGTTTTGCTTCGGCATTCGAAAGGCTTGGGCCTGACCTTCTGCTGATTCTCGGAGACAGATACGAAGCTCTTGCAGCAGCTTGCGCAGCCACAATGGAAGGTATTCCGATAGCACATATTCATGGCGGTGAAATTACTCTCGGCGCTGTTGATGACGCCTTCAGGCACGCAATCACCAAAATGTCGCATATCCATTTTACCTGTGCTGAAGAATACAGAAAAAGGGTAATCCAGCTTGGTGAATTTCCTGAAACTGTCTTTAATACCGGAGCACTTGGAGTTGATTCCATGCGTTCCCTCGATTTCATGCCAAAGGAAGAGCTCAGCCAGAGACTCGGATTTTCGGCGGATAATCCTTTTTTTCTCATTACTTTTCATCCTGAAACCCGATCAAGGGGAATGGCTGAAATGCAGACAAAAGCACTGCTTGAATCCCTTAATCATTTTGAAGACAGATATTTTATATTCACAAGTCCGGGGGCAGACGCGGAATCAGGCGTAATCAAAAAAATGATTTCGGACTGGGTTTCTGAAAAAAAAGAAAAAGCCCGGATGTATTCAAGCATGGGCAGGCGTTTTTATCTCTCTGGCATGAAGTATGCTGAGGCTGTTATAGGGAACTCATCAAGCGGAATCATTGAAACGCCATTTTTTAAAGTTCCATGCGTGAATATCGGAAAGAGGCAGGAAGGCAGAATCAAGGCGCAAAATATTATAGATACAGGATATTCTGCCGATAACATAAAAAAAGCGGTTGCTATGGCTGTTTCCAAAGATTTCAGGGCAGGGCTTGAATCTATGGTCAATCCCTTTGACAAGGGCGATACAGCAAGGGAAATAATTTCCATACTGGAAAACATTAAGTGGCCAGTCAGGATAGTAAAAAAATTCCATGACATTGGCTGATCCCTTTTGGATTCATGATAAACTGCTGCTTTAAGAAGAAAGTGAGGGGCTGTTATGAAAGAGTGGAAAAAAGTTGCGGTAAGTCCTGATATTACAATAAAAAAAACCATTGATGTAATAGACAGAACAGCTCTTCAGATCGCCCTTGTTGTGGATTCTGAGGATCGTTTACTCGGCACTGTTACAGATGGGGACATAAGAAGAGGCCTTTTGAGGGGATGTGAGCTTTCTGATTCGATTGAGACGGTATATCACCGTCAACCCATGACAGCTTCTGCCGATACTCCCATGGAACATATCCATTCAAGGATGAAGCGTTATTACCTCAAACACTTGCCTGTGGTCGATTCTGACGGAAGAATAGTATCCCTTGAGATCCTTAAGAATATTCTTTCGAAAGACCCGAAAAAAAGCCCTGTCGTTCTTATGGCGGGAGGACTTGGCAGCAGGTTAAGGCCGCTTACAGATGATTGTCCAAAACCTCTTCTTAAAGTAGGCGGAAAGCCCATACTTGAAATAATTCTTGAAAAATTTGTTGATGAAGGTTTTCAGAATTTCTTTATATCCATAAATTATATGGGAGATTCCATCAGGAAATATTTCGGAGATGGCTCAAGATGGGATGTATCCATAGAGTATCTTGAAGAAAATCAGAGACTCGGCACTGCCGGCGGGCTTTCTCTTTTTTCCGAGCTTCCTGATGAGCCTGTGATAGTTATGAATGGTGATCTTCTTACAAAAATAAGTTTTAATGCCTTGCTTAATTTCCATAAGGACAGCAGGGCATCTGCAACAATGTGTGTCAGAGAACATGAAGTAAGTATTCCATACGGTGTTGTTCGTGCCGAGTCCGCAAGACTCATAGAACTTCAGGAAAAACCTGTTCAGAAAATACTTGTGAATGCAGGTATTTATGTGCTTTCTCCAGAGGCTCTGCGCCTCATTCCTGAAAATCAGTATTTTGACATGACCGAGCTTTTTAATCAGATGATTGAACTCAACTGGCATACATCCGTTTATCAGATAAAAGAATACTGGATCGACATAGGAAGAATGAAGGATTTTGAAATGGCCAATGTGGAGTTCGGCAAGTTCTTTTCTTCATGATTTTTATATTGCTTAGTGTTGAGATATCGGAGGTTTTGTTTTGATTGATGGCAAAAAGGTACTTGCTGTTATTCCTGCAAGGGGTGGCTCAAAAGGTGTTCCTTTTAAAAATATTAAAGAAGTTGGAGGGAAGCCTCTGATAGCCTGGGTAATTGAGGCCGCAAAAAAATCTTCCTATATAGACAGGCTGATTCTTTCATCAGATGATGAACAAATAATACGAAAAGCACTCGAATATGGCTGTGAGGCTCCTTTCAAAAGACCTTACGAACTTGCAGGAGATAGCAGCAGTACGATAGATGCCATTCTTCATGCTGTCGGCAGTGTTCCCGGATATGATATTGTTGTTGTGCTCCAGCCAACATCTCCACTTGTCGAAGCATTTGATATAGATGCCTGCATTAAAAAAATGGTGGAATCTTCGGCAAAATCATGCGTTTCCATGACAGAGCCCGGCAAAAGTCCCTACTGGATGTTTACTCTTGATGCAGGGGGTTTTATTGTTCCACTCATGGATGAAGGCTTTCTGAATAAGAGAAGGCAGGATCTTCCTGCTGTTTTTATTCCTAATGGTGCCGTCTATGTAGCTTTTATCGAGTGGCTCGGACTGTCAAGGTCATTTTACGGGAAAGAAACGGCCTGCCATGTCATGCCAGAGCAAAGATCCATTGATATTGATACAGAGATGGATTTCATCATTCTTGAAGCCCTGCTCAAAAACAGATCCCCAAATTAAATTTTCTGAACAGAATACAAGGACAGCAAATGGACAACAACGCTATTTACGAAAAAAATATATCTGTAATTCAGGAAAAATACCCATCTCTTTATACTGCTCTTACTGAGAAGGATCATTCTGATGAATCTCTGGATATTCAAATATTCAGGAACAAGGCTGGTTTCCCATTTGCTTCGCTTCATAACAGGGCCAATGGCAGATCTGTCATCATCCATGACGCAGATGATCCATATGCGGAAGCGTCTGCAATTGTTGATTCAATTGAAATAAATCCCGGCGAAGTCCTTTTTCTGATGGGCATGGGGCTTGGTTATCTGCCGCTTGAGATTGTAAAAAGAGAGATTCCTCTTCTTAAGCTTTTCATCGTTGAGAAGAGCTTTAAGCTTTTTTTGGAAGCAATTAATAATCTGGATCTTTCAGCTCTTTTTGAGGCCGAAGACGTCTATTTCATAATGAGTGATATTGGCGATATCAGGTCTTTAATTTATGCCGCCCAGGCAGATGTCAGCCTTATGTTCAAAGGATCCCGCGTAACTTATTTTGAGCCTGAACGTGAAATTTTTCCTGAATATTTTGCCTATGCAGGGAAAGAAATCCATAACCAGGTACACCATGTCCTTGTAGGCTTGAATACCTCAAGAAACATAGGCCCGATGTTTTTTGAAAATCAGATGAGGAATTTTACAACTACCCTCAAATCAGCAAATCTTGGAACTGTTCTGGATCGATGGAAAGGCAAGGCTGCAATAGTTATCGGTGCAGGCCCATCGCTTTCAGATAATCTTGAGACACTGAAAAAATACAGAAACAGGTTTGCCATAATTGTGGTTGATACGGCCCTGCCTGTTCTTCTTAAAAATGGCATAAAGCCTGATCTTGTAGCGACCGTTGACTTTCATTACATTTCTTTTGAAAAATACAGGGATGTAATAGACAAAACAGAAGATATACCTCTTGTCTTTGCCTCCAAGGGCGCGACAATGACTCTCAAGCCTTATCGCTGCCCGGCCAAATTTTTCATAGCCGAATCCTTTGGTATTATAGGCAGCTTTATGAAGGATTGGAAATACTGGGTAAATTTTGGTGATATCGAGGCTGTGTCTCATCTGGCGCTGCTTTCCGCAAGAATTTCAGGGGCTGATCCGATAATCTTTGTCGGTTTTGACCTTGCTTACCTTGGCCTTCGCTCATACGCAGACGGGACTTCTCTCACGCTTAACATAAATGCGGAAACCATGGTATGGGTACCTGACCAGAATGGAGTCCCGGTTCCGACAGATATCCAGATGTACGGACAGCGGACGATCATGGAAAAACAGATAACGGAGAGTTCGGTGAAATTTTATAACGTCAGCAGAGGCGTTGCAATCAAAGGCGCTGAACCTGTTGATTTGGAAGCCTTACTTGATATTCAGCCTGATCTGGATGAAGGGTTTTCTGATGTTCTATGGAAAACATGGGAGGAGGCCCCAAAGCCAACCATTGATGTGGTTCTTGATTATCTGAAAAAAAACCTCAAGGATATTAAAACTTCAGAAAAGAAATGTGAAAAAGGAATGGTTGTTTCCAGAAAGGCTTCGAAAGAGCTTGAGAAAAATGAAAAGGCCATGCTTCTTGTTTACAGCCCCCTTGTTGAGAAGGCGCTTGATCTTTATGATGAAGCAATAAAAAGATCTGAAGTTTATGATAATGCAGTCATGTTTTTCCAGGGAACAGACATGAGGTTAAAAGTTGAAGAAAGCCAGCTCGCGCTCGACGATAAGGAGTTGACCGGTGTCATGAAAGTCGCATCGGAGATGGACTTTGTTCATAAGGCTTTTAAGGCGAGAAAAGATGCCCTGGATAGGCTTTCCAAAATTTTTAAGTCTCTTCATAGCAGGCTGTCGGCTGAGAAGAAACTTTTTGTGGAGCTTGATAAAAAAAGTTCAGGAAAGAAAAGATCTGAAATTCTTGTTTCCCTCGGAGAGTCATTTCTTGAGTATACGGATTTTGTCGATGCAGAAAAAACTTTCAGACAGGCGATTGACGAAGACAGGCAAAATGCTTCTGCCTGGACTGGCCTTGGTAAAACCCTGAGTGCTTTGAAAAGGCATAAAGAGGCCTTGGAATGCCATAATGCTGCGGTTAAAATAAGCCATGGGGCTTTGGTAGCAGTTAAAAATCTGGATGATGAAAAAAAATATCCTGACAATATCCTTGATCAGGCCGAAAGATATATGAATGGCCGTGATCCTGGAATAATGGGAAACGTCAGGGAAAATTGGGCTATTCGTTTTTGTGATGAAATTCTTGGCCTGTATCCTGAAAATGAGCGCGCCGCTTTAATTAAAAAAGAAGCGCAGGAAAAAGTCGCAAGTGGTAAAAGAAAACAGGAGGAACTGCTGCCTTTTTTGATGGAACATTATGAGGTCGCCATAGAAAAAGCTGAAATTATTTCTTCCGAAAAACCAGAGCTTGCAAAAAAGGTGTTTGAGATTCTGCGCAAACACCATCCTGAAAACCCCCGCATACTGTTAAATCTTGGTCTTATCTACCTTGGGGAAGAAGATCTTCCCAAGGCAAAAAGATGCTTTATCCAGGCCCGCTCCCTTGACCCGGATGCTTATGCTCCAAAGATTCATCTGGCAGGCGTCTTGTCCCAGGAGGGGAATTATGCTGAAGCATTGATTCATCTTGAGCAGGCCTATGTTTCAGCTCCCGAAAACATAGCGGTTTTTCTGCTTGAATCAATAGCGGATCTCCAGTTTGAGGCAGCTAATTTCACTTCGGCCCTGTCCAATTACGAAAAATTTTTCATATCTTTTCCGGAAAGAAAGGATATTCTTACTAAAATAGGAAACTGTTATTCTGAGCTTGGTCTGGATGAAGCTGCCAGCTGTGCCTGGGAGCTTTCGGGTAAAACTTCTTGAACAAATAGCCGCAGTGTTTTGTGAAAAGGCTAAAGAACGCCGGATTTCAATTAGTCCGGCGAAATCTCCCCCAGATTAAGATCGTGGGTCACATACCACAGACAATACTTGATACCTGATAAGACCCTGCATTATTCTCCTTTTTTTGCTCAACCTCCACCAATGTTTTAATAATGGCAATTACTTCCCATGGGAAAATCTTGCTGTGGAAATAAGCCGTTGATCAATTATGATGGTATTTTGACGCCATCTCCGTCATTTATTCAGCATTTCATTCGTATCATGTCCTGGTGGCCATTTCTGCTGCTCAATATAACATCCTGCTTTTGCAGCTTTTTATGTTGTTGCTCCAATCTGTAGATGGGATGAATTTTCCGCTATTTTTATTGTTTTATGGGCTAAATATAGTTATTTCAATGTGTTATATTTTGGCATCCTTCTTGCTATCCTTGTTTGCAAATAAATATTCCGCAAACAAGGATGTTAAGGAGGATATACCTATGGGACTTCGAATTAATACAAACTTACAGGCGCTTACAGCGCACAAGAACCTGACAAAGACCGACGCAGGTTTAAGTCAGTCACTGGAGCGTCTCTCCAGTGGATTAAGAATCAACAAAGCGGCAGACGACGCTTCAGGTCTTGCGATTGCTGATAACCTTCGTGCCCAGCATACTGGTATTGCCCAGGCAATATCGAATGCCAATGATGGGGTTAATATTATTCAGATTGCTGACGGAGCACTTGAGGAATCCCTCAACATCGTAACCACAATCAGATCAAAAGCCATCCAGGCTGCTTCTGATGCCCAGAATCTTTCGTCCAGAAAGGCCATTCAGGCAGACGTTAACAAGCTTCTGGAAGAACTCCAGATGATTGGGGAAACAACTGCCTATAACGGCCTTGCCCTTCTTGACGGTACTTTCATCAACAAGGTCTTTCATGTCGGAGCATACAAGGATGAAACCGTAAGCGTAAATGTCGATGACGCAAGAGCTACAAAAATAGGTGCGATGGCATATGCCAAAACAAATCGTAACTCTGTGGCTGCTGTTTCTGACCCGTTCCTCAAGGGCGGCACTGTAACAAGTGAGGCCCTCATTAAAGGTGATATAAGGGCAAACAGCATAAATATTGGCTCATCTGTAAACATGCTTGCAACATATGGTAGCACAGATTCTGCTTGGGCCAAGGCAGCGGCTATTAACGGTAAAGTCAATGAAAGCGGTGTCCAGGCAAAGGCCACCACAGAGTTGATTATAAATGTTGGCACGGGCATTGGAGCTGCAACCCTTAATGGAGTTGCCCTTACAGGCGCGGTAACTGACAATGCACTTGTGAGTGTTATTAATAATAATGCAAGTTTCAAGGCTATGGGCATTGCTGCCGAGCATTTTGACGGCCAAGTCAGGTTAGTTGCTAATGATGGCAGAAATCTTGTTCTTGCTGGTGCCGCAGGCGGCGCTTCCATGAACGGAATGGCAATAACCACGATCACACAGCGTGGATCCCTAACTCTTTCAAATGCAAGGGCAATGGTTAACAGCGAGGCCGGAATAGCAGCTGGTTCAGTAAGTACCGGAGATCTTCTGATAAATGGTGTGGATGTGGCTGCAGGCGGAGCTCTTGCCATACTTGCCGGAGACGGTGACAGAACCCTCGTAACTTCGATAAATAACAACAGGGATTTACAGGCGCTTGGAATAAGGGCCGAACTTTACAAGGAAACCGGCGATGTAAATTTCAGGCTCAGAATTATTTCCGAGAAGGAGCCTGTCACAATAAGTGGGGCAGATCCGCATAAGGTAGCTCAACTCATCAGTGGAACACGTGAAGGTGTCAAAACAACTGGCGTTGTTATGGAAGGCGCGGCTACGGACTCGGTTCCTACTGACAATTTTATCCAGAAGATAGGCTTTGACGGAGCAAGATTTGGTTCAAGGGAACTTAATGGAGCTTCAAATTCAGGCGGGAATGATGTCGCTGTTGTAAGCAAATCATATCTTACCGGAACCCAGGTCAGTAAGGCTGCCATAGTCGCCGGAGATCTTTTTGTTAACGGTATTGCGCTTGGGGCAACCGTTTCCCAATTCACGGTTTTTGGCAGTGCAAATACTGCATGGGCAAAGGCTGCGGCCATAAACGAGAAAATCAATCTCACCGGTGTCGCAGCCAAGGCAACCACAGAGCTTGTGATTGGAGTTGGGCCTGTGGCAGCGGGTCTTAACCTCAATGGCATATCAATTGGCGTTGCGGCTGGCGCAACGGCAGCCATGGTTGTGAGCAATATAAATACCAACACAAGTCTCCAGGCAATGGGGATAAGGGCAGAGCTTATTGGCAGCGAGGTTAGGATCGTTGGGGATGATGGCCGCAATCTGTCTTTGGCCGGCGCCGGAGCGACTGGTGTTACTCTTAATGGACAGGCTATGGCAGGCCTTTCCTATGTCGCAAGGGGTGCTCTCTCATTGACCAACGCGAGGGCTATGGTTAACGGGGAAGTGGGTATCCAGGCAGGTTCAATAAATGAAGGCGAGCTTATTATAAATGGTATAGACATAGCCCGGGGCGGCAGTCTTTCAATAAAGGCAGGCGATGCAGATCGAACCCTTGTGAATGCAATCAACAACAATGGTGATCTCCAGAAAATGGGAATAAGGGCCGAGCTTTACAAGTCAGCTGGAGATACGGATTTCAGGCTTAGAATCATATCTGAAAGAGATCCTTTGACAGTTGGCGGGAATGACCCTTCAAAGGTGGCAAAAATGCTGCCCGGTGTTGCCGAAGGAACAAGATCCAGCCAGATAAAACTTTCAGGAGCCCTTGTTGACTCTTCTCCAACTTCAGACAATTATCTTGAAATGCTTGGTCTTGGTGGAATCCATTACGGAGCATCAGAGGAAACAGGAATAGACAATACCCCAGGAAACGACCTTCTCTTCTTTGGCGTGGATACCTTTTCCTATAAGAGCGGTGATGTAAGCATAAATGGCTACAAGATAGGCCAGCCTGTGGATGACGGCATTTCCCATGCCCTCGGAGACAAGAGTGCAGCTGCGTGGGCTGCAGCAATCAATCTTGTCAAGGATGAGACAGGTGTCGAAGCCGATATTATCAAGGCCAATGTTACCGGCGCAGGCTCTGTTGTTGAAGGCGTTCTTACCCAGGGCGACTTCAAAATAAACGGCATAGATATAGTTCGTGACAACACAGGCGGTAAGGGTATGCAGGTTCTTGCCGGAGACGCTGATCACGCTCTCATGAACGCGATAAACGAATACAAAGATCAGACAAAGGTAATAGCAAGCATAGACAATGATGGTAAGCTTGTACTATCGGCTCTTGATGGAAGAAATATTCATGTGGAATCAACCGCAGCAGGAAACAAATATATAAAATTTGAAGCAGATTTTGGCCCGGGAAAAGGCGTAGCTCAGGATTCTGTCTATATGGGCGAGATAAGACTTGTGGCAGATACACTTTTCCAGGTTGACGGGGCCGGCAGCAGCGCTTCAGGCAGGGAACTCAGTCTTATGAGAATGGGACTTGCAGGCGGCGGAACAAAAACAGAGGCGACCAGCGACCTTAGGGGCGACGGAACCCTTATTGCCGGTATCAATTATGATACTGCAATATCAACCGCAGACGTGACAACCCAGCAGGGAGCTGAAATGGTAATCAGATCGGCCGACTTTGCAATAAAACGTCTCGATTCAATTAGGTCTGGTTTGGGTTCTGTTCAGAATCAGCTTACAAGCACGGTTGCAAACCTTTCAGTAACCAAGATTAACGTTCAGTCCACGGAAAGTACCATCCGCGACGTGGATTTTGCTCAGGAAAGCTCGGTGTTCTCAAAGATGCAGGTTCTGATGCAGGCTGGCACCTATGCCCAGTCCCAGGCAAACGCATCTGCCCAGAATGTAATGAGACTTCTTCAGTAAAAAATAAATAAAAGCGGATGGGCGAAGTCCATAGGTAGGGCGCATATCGGCACGGATGCTGGATGCGCCCCTCGCTTTTTGTGAGGGGAAGGATAGATTTTATTCTGTCAGGCTTACTATTACGTCGTTCATTCTCCCTATTCGCTGAATAAGCTTGTTCAGTATCTGATCCTTTATTTTTTCACGGATTTCAGAAGTAAGCTTATCAAGCATTGACCTGTTTATTCTTATTGCTATGGTGGTTTCATCAGACACGATATTGGAGGTTCTTGGATTTCCGGTGATAAAGGCGATTTCACCGAAAAAGTCTCCGGGCTCAAGTCTTGCCAGGGGGATTTTTGAATTCTCCTTTATAACAATTACTCCGCCTGAAAGAATTATGTAAAAGGCATTGCTGTGGTGACCTTCTTCAATGATTCTTTCGTCTTTTTCATACACAAAAAAATTTGTATGGAATTCTGAAAGTTTGGTGATTTCGGAAGTGTTGAAATCCTTGAAAAAATCAAGGCGCTTCATTATCTCTGTGACCTTTTCCTTGGTGATATATTCAACTTTCTGCATTTTCACCCCTGGAAGGATTTTATTATTATGATGAGGTGCATCTAAAAATGCCATTTTGCCCAAGGCGATAATCGGGCTGTTGATTCAATGGTCTTGTAACAGTTTTTTAGAGTTGCAATAACTGAATATATCTCTATCTCAGACATGCCAGACTCAAGTTCAGTTCAATTTATTTTGAATAAAGGTTTTATGCAAGTTTTTAGAAGAAATTTCAGGGAGTTTAGGTAAGGCGGCCTCTCAAAAAGTCGGAATAAGGCGTCAGCGTCATGCCTGAATGGCCCCAATATAATATGTAAGGGAAAGAAGCCTGCCTTGTTTGGTCAAGGCAGGCTGTCCTTTTATTATTTCAGGGCTTCTTTGATTTTGGCCATGGCCTTCTGAACATTTTCATAACTATTGAAAGCGCTTATACGGATATATCCTTCACCGCATCTTCCGAAACCAGCACCAGGAGTACAAACAACCCCAGCCTTTTCAAGCAACAGGTTGAAGAAATCCCACGAGCCTGTTCCCTTGCCGTATATCCATATATAAGGAGAGTCGACTCCTCCTGTGCACTCATAGCCGAGGGCCATCATTGATTCCCTGATGAGCGCCGCATTCTTCAGATAATATGCAGCAAGCTCCTTAACCTGGGTTCTGCCAGGCTCGCTGTAAATTGCTGCTGCGGATTTCTGGACAGGGTATGATACTCCATTAAACTTGGTTGTCTGGCGTCTGTTCCACATTGCATAAAGGTTGTGGGCGTTTCCTTCGGAATCATAGGCCACGCAGTTTTTAGGAACGACGGTGTAAGCGCATCTTGTTCCTGTGAATCCTGCGGTTTTTGAAAGACTCCGGAATTCTATGGCAACCTCCCGTGCTCCTTCAATCTCATATATTGATTTCGGAAGTGCCGGATCAGTTATAAATGCCTCATATGCAGCATCAAAAAGAATCAAGGCCTTGTTCTTTTTCGCATAATCGACCCATTTTGCCAGCTGGTCTTTTGTTATTGTGCTTCCGGTCGGGTTATTGGGGAAGCAGAGATAAATAAGGTCAACCGGCTTTTCAGGAAGCGCCGGAACAAATCCGTTTTCCCTTGTGCATTCAAGATATACAATGCCTTCGTACCTGCCGTCGGCAAATTTCCCTGTGCGGCCAGCCATTACGTTTGTATCAAGGTAGACAGGGTAAACAGGGTCAGGGATTGCTATTATAATATCTTCGCTAAAAAGCTCCTGTATATTTGCCGTGTCGCATTTTGCCCCGTCACTTACAAATATTTCATCCGCGCTTATATCAGCTCCGTTTGCCTTGAAATCATGCTCTGCAATCGCTTCCCTCAGAAAGGCATAGCCCTGCTCAGGGCCATAGCCTTTAAAAGTGGAATCTGAAGCCATTTCATCTATTGCCTTATGGAACGCGTCTACGCATGCCTGGGGAAGAGCCCTTGTAACGTCTCCTATGCCAAGCCTTATAATTTCCCTGTCAGGATTTGCGGCCTGGAACGCTGACACTCTTTTGGCGATTTCAGAAAAAAGATAGGAGGCGTTAAGTTTAAGATAATTTTCATTTATTCTTATCATTGGTTTATCCTTATATAAGCTTTAGTATATAATCTTTGGAATTCGGGTTGTTATTTTTTTAGGCATTGTTTTTGATTTCATTATAAAAATATCGGGCTTAAGTCAAATTCATTGAATCAAAGAACCTTATCTTTCGGGCTGTTTTTTAAGAATCAATGGAGCTCTGTGAATGTATAGAGGTTCTGAAAGTTTTTGATTTGCTAAAGATGTTTGTTTTCTTTTACGAGGTTAGAAATCTCTAATAATAATTTTTTAAGAGCGAATATGATTGAATTTAGATGGATTTGTTCTGTTATTTCAGGTTTTTCGCTGCTTTTGGAAGAGATTTTTTTCTGTTCCGTGGTTTCCTATTGACATCTTTTATGGTTTAAGCGAGAACTGCATCTCAGTGTGGCAGATTAGTTTTCCCTTATTTTAAGGGTTCGGTGATTTACCTGATAGGTGTGGGATTCTGCCGTTTTTGCGGCGGTATCCAGATGGTTTTGGGCAGACGGGAAGAGCCCCGGATGCTTTGCAAATCAAGACGGAGGAGTTTGTAAAATGGCTCAAGAAGCAATCAAAATCGGCGGGAAGAAGAAGAGCGCCTTTATCGACAAGGTAAAGGCCATTCTTCCTGAAGGCGGGAATCTCAATTCCTGTCTGACCTGCGGTCTTTGCTCTTCCGGGTGCCCGGCCAGCGGTTTTGCTGGTATGGACCCCAGGAAGTTCCTGCGTATGGCCGCGTTGGGACTGGACGAAGAAATAATGAAATCCAACTGGATGTGGATGTGCAGTATGTGTACGCGTTGCGTGTATGCATGCCCGATGAAAATCAACATTCCCCAGCTGGTATTCAACGCAAGACAGATGATTCCTCGTGAGGAAAGACCAAAAGGTATTCTTGGATCATGCGACATGGCCATGAAAATGGACACATGCAGCGCCATGGGTTGTTCCCAGGAAGACTTTGAATTCGTTGTTGGTGATATTCTCGAAGAACATAAAGCTGAGTATCCTGAATGGGAAGAAAGGGATCTTCAGGCGCCTATCGGAAAATTCGGCGCTGAATTTTTTCTTAATCAGAACTCTCGCGAGCCAATGACAGAGCCTGAAGAACTTCTTCCTCTGTGGAAAATTCTTAATCTTGCAGGTGTTGACTGGACTTATGGCCGTAAAGGCTGGGCTGGTGAAAACTACTGTATGTTCCTTGCTGATGACGAAGGATGGGATTATGTTACCCGTACTGCTGCCGAGGAGGCGAATGAACTCGGGTGCAAGGTCTTTCTCAATACCGAGTGAGGGCATATAACATTCTCAGTCCTGGCAGGACTGAAAAAGTACAACATTCCGCACAACTTCGAAGTCGGCACCATCTATCAGTACTACGCACAGTGGATCCGCGAAGGCAGACTCAAGCCTAGTTCCGAGTGGAACAAGGATCTCCAGATTAAATTCACCATTCAGGACCCATGCAATATTATCCGTAAGACCTTTGGCGACGCAGCAGCTGATGACATCCGTTACGTCATTAAGTCATGCGTGGGCGAAGAGAATTTTGTGGATACTTATCCAAACAAGAGCAATAACTTCTGCTGCGGCGGCGGCGGCGGATATCTCCAGTCCGGTCTTAAAGAAGAAAGACTTCTTTACGGAAAAATCAAGGACGAGCAGATAAAGGCTACCAAGGCTACCTATGTAGTTGCTGGCTGCCATAACTGCCATGCCCAGATTCATGAGCTTTCAGAACATTATGGAAGTCATTACCATGTTGTTCATATCTGGACAGTTCTTGGTCTTGCCCTTGGTATTCTTGGAGAAAGCGAAAGACAGTATCTCGGAGAAGAACTCCAGGAAGTAAATCTTCCACCAAAAGCGGAAGATGCTGAAGAATAAATAGATTCAATTATTATTATTGAATTTTAAACCCGGAGGCTTTGCCTCCGGGTTTTTTATTTTTTGCGCACATTAAAAAGTCTGCTATTTAAAGAATCTAAAATTGACATTATCTTCATACCCAGCTCACTATAATTATATAAATATCCTTATGGGACAGATCATATGAAAAAAACAATAATCACACATCCTGGAAAGGCCCATTTCGACGAGTTTCTTGCTTTGTCACTTATTCTTGCTTCTTATCCTGAAACCGAGTTTGATGTTTTCAGAAAAGAACCTGAAGAGGCCGAGCTTGATGATCCTGAAATATGGGTTGTGGATGTTGGCGGACGCCATGAACCTGAAATGAAAAATTTTGATCATCATCAGGATCTGACAATTCTGGCCAGTTTTTGTATTGTGGGTGATTATCTTGGTTTGTCCGAAACCATGAAGATAAAACCCTGGTGGGATTTCAAGGAAAAGATGGATCGCCTTGGCCCGATAAGGGTTTCAAGACTTATGGGCGTAGAGGATCTTGAGCCTGCATACAGCCCACTCGAATCATGGATTGTTAAATGGTTTGAGGATGATCCGAACTCTGTTACTCCTATCATGAGAAAATTTGGAATCGAAATTATTAATGAAGCCAAGGAACTCAAAGCAAGTTTTGATTTTTGGGCGTCATGCGAAAGAAAAGTCATAAAGGGCAAAGAAGTTATAATCGGCCTCACAGATGACAGCACAGGCATGGATGCCTACTGGAAGACGATTGACGGCCAAAAGGCCGCTGCATGCATTTCGTGGGACAGCAGGGGGAACGGCTGGAAACTGTATCGCTTTGGCGACTTCCCTGGAGTCAATTTTTCAAAGATAGAAAAGCATCCCTCCGTTAAATTTGCGCACAAAGGCGGGTTTGTGGCCAAAACATATGAAAAACTTCCGGTTGATCAGATACTTGCGCTTGTTGAATTATCGTTTTAGGATAATTGCAAAACGAGTTTATGGCCTCTAAATAGTTTTGACAGGGTCGCAAAAAGTCCGATTACCGTCATTCCTGCGCAGGCCGGAATTCAGAAGTATTTTAAATTACTGGATGCCTGATCAAGTCTGGCATGACGATACCGCCCATTTTTGACTTTTTGCGATACCATCAGTTTTGAATTAAAAAACAAAACTCGAACACCAGAAGTTCAAAAAGTTTTTTGCGGAGGTTTTTTACAAAAAAGCGACCCGCCAGAGGCCGATAAAAATTAGCATTTTAAGCTTAAGGGGATTTATGGAATCTTTAAGAGAAAAGGAAGCGTTCATCTGCGATATGGACGGAGTAATATATCATGGTAATCAGCTTCTTCCTGGAGCCATCGAATTTCTTAACTGGATAGAAGAAACAGGCAAAAAATTCCTGTTCCTTACAAACAGCAGCGAAAGAACTCCGCGCGAGCTGCGTGAAAAGCTTATCAGGCTTGGCGTTGAGGTTTCTGAAAAATCTTTTTACACAAGCGCACTTGCAACCGCTGATTTTCTTGCGACCCAGACTCCGGCTGGAAGCGCCTATGTTATTGGTGAAGCAGGTATAATAAATGCCCTTTACGAGGCCGGATATTCAATGAACGACATGAACCCTGACTACGTGGTGGTGGGTGATACGCGCAAGTACAGCTATCATCAGATAGAGCATGCAGTTAAGCTTGTCATGAATGGATCTCGGCTTATAGGAACTAATTCGGATCTTACTGGGCCGATTGAAAATGGTATAGCTCCTGCAACAGGAGCCCTAATCGCGCCCATAGAGCTTTCAACAGGATCAAAAGCATATTTTGTCGGAAAGCCTAATCCTCTAATTATGAGAAATGCAATGAAAAAGCTTGGCGTAAGGGCAGAGGCTGTCGCAATTATTGGTGACAGGATGGATACGGATATAATTGCGGGAGTCGAATCTGAGCTTACGACCGTGCTTGTTTTAAGCGGCGTCACTGCAATGGCTGATCTTCCTAAATTTGCTTACAGGCCGAATTATATTCTTAACGGAATAGGGGATGTGGTTAATTCGTAGAACCGAAAACAAACAAATTTGACATTTTCATTTTTTCACAAAATCCCTGCATCAGAGTATTTTATAGTCATGGCCCGGTTTTATATTATCCATGCAGACGAGATTTCTTAGTGTAATATGCTTTTTTTATCACTGATTAGTATATTTGATTACCATTTTTACTCCGCCATGCTTATCTTAAGGCATGTGAAAGATTATCCAGATATGATGGAGGTGTAGCATGGCAAAAAATATGATCCAATTTCAAAAAGGAAAGAGTATTCACGAATTCCTGTCCGAATATGGGACCGAAGATAAGT